>WOUV01000003.1 GCA_009773045.1 Rhodospirillaceae bacterium
CGCCTGATCGTCCAGCAGGCGGCGGCTGGTGAGGATCAGATCGTCGTAGTCGAGCAGCGCCCGCACTTCCTTGTACCGGTCATAGGCCTCCAGCAGCGCGGCTCCCAAGCGCAACAGCGCCACGGTGGCCTCGGCAATGAGGGCGGCGCGGTGCCTTTCCTCCACCACCATCAGACGCGCGGCCTCCTGCTTCAGGACGACGACGGCGGCGGCTTTGGCGGCCTTCTGGGTGATGAGGGTTTTGCGTTCTTCACCTTGTTGCGTCAGGAAGACAGAAAGATAACCGTCGAATGTTTCGATGCGTTGGGCGGCGGGGGCGGCCAGCCAGTCTGCAAGGGTGCGGCCCCGCTTGCCATCGGTCGCCGAACCGGTGGCCAGGGCGGCGGCGACGGCGCGCAAGGCCGGACCATCGAAGGATTCTTCCGCGCAGGCGCTCGCGCGCACGGTCTGTGGGGATTCCCCCACGCTCACCCCCAGACAGGCGCAGGTGGCGGCGATCACGTTTTCGACTCCGCGGTCCAACAAGCGTCGCAGCCGCCCGCGGGCAGTGACCAGTTCGTCCATCAGTTTGGGAAACAGGGTTTCGTGAATCAGGGCGGTGACGGTGCGCACCGTCGCGGCGAACGCCGGGGTGTGGCGGGCGGCGGTGAACACCTGGTCACGGGCGACGGTCAGGGCCTCCGCGGCATCCTGGTCTTCCATCACCTGGAAATGGGGCGAGACCCCGGCTTCCAGGGGAAAGCGCCGGAGCAAGGTCTGACAGAAGGCATGAATGGTGTTGATTCGCAAGGGTAGATCCAGCACCCGGGCAAACAGACGCCGTGCCCGGGCCTCCAGCGTGGCCTCCACTTTTATGCCCCGCAGGCGCAACAGATCCTCGGTCAGTTCCGCAACGGGCAGCGTGGCCCATAGAAGAAGCCTTTGATTGACACGATTGGCCATTTCCGCCGCCGCGGCGTTGGTAAAGGTCAGGCACAACAGCTTCTCGGAGGGGACGTCTTGCAGCAAAAGATTCAACACCCGGTCCACCAGCACCTTGGTCTTGCCCGACCCGGCGGAAGCGGCGACCCACACCGAGGCGCCCGGGTCCGCCGCCTGCCGCTGGAGACGGTCCGGATCGATGGCAGGTGGGATGGCATGGGGCATGGACGGAAATCATAGGCGGCGCGGCGCGGAAATGCAAAGAATACCAGCCAAACCCCGCCTCGCCCCTGCCCACCCCCCCTGATAATCCTACCAAATCCCCCCCCAACGACCCCTCTTCCATTTCCGCCGTTCGGATTGTATGCATAAATATTTGTGATACCAATTATTATCTCTCCTATCCGTACACGATCCCTAATTGCTCGTATGCTATAAGGCAAGTGAGGTCGGCTGGGGGGTCGAGAGGGATCATCGGCAGGCGGGTAACATGCAAGGAGAATACATGCGATGACAACGAGAACACGTATTGTCAAACTGTCGGGCGCGGTTTGTACGGCGTATGCCGTGCTGGGTCTTTTCCCCGCTTTCGGGGCGCAGCTTCAGTGCACCTTTCATGAAATGGATGGATACAATGGAATGACCAGAACGTTGTCTGTGCCGGAGAAATCTGGAGTGGAGGTGTCTCCCCCACACCCTGGCAAACCAGAGGGTTTCAAAATAACATGGACAGTATCGGAGGGAGACTTTGTACGCAAAGCCCGATGGTATGACAAAAGAATGGAGGATTTTGTAACATTGACACATGATATTTCAAGAAATACTGGAAAATTACTTAAAACTCTTCGGTATGACGAGAAGCATGACCTCGATATCGAAATGGCAGGAACTTGTATTCCATATGAGGATAAAGCAAGGAACATAAGGTTCTAGAGTGTCTGCCGGGGGGCTGGGAGGGGGCCACCGCCAGATCACCAAAGCAATCGCCATCACCAGGTGAACAGTACTGCAATCAAACATCGCGGCCCGTATCACTGGCAGGTGAATACCTGCGAGATCAGTAATGATCATCCGTTCCGCGTCCTGATTGACACCGCATACGGGCAAGGCGCCGGCGGACGGCGTTGAATGATGCGGCGCGACGAGCACGAACCGGGAGCATCCTCACGCACACCCCAATACGGATCCCGGAACGCAACGAAACATGAGGGAGGCAGAGCCTCCCTCACGTCCCCACGCTTCACGCAGGATCAATGCATCCATTGAGTGTTGATTGATCCTGAGGGCGGGCTGTTCCGCGAATGGCTGACCTGGGAAGGGCGGATTGTGCCCGCGTGGCGGCGCGAAGGCAAAAAACAAGGCTCAAGGCCCGCAAACTTTCCAGAAGAACCCCCAAAACCAGCGCCCATCGTGCCGGTCAGGCCGGCTTCATCGACCCCGGAATCTCGATTTTTCAAGGCGTCCGATAGTCCGCGCGCAGCTGCCACAACGAGAGGAACAATGCTTTCCGCGGTTCCGTCATTTCAGGGTGGATTGTGGGCACGGGACACGCTATTCTGAGTGTCGCGTTTGCCCATGTTGCGGGCGAAGCGGGACGGAACGGCGCTACCAACACCGATCCGCCCCTGACCACAACCGACACAACCTTAAGGAAAACTCGGTCATGGCTACCGTAAACTATATCCGAAGGCGCGACATTTCCACAGCATTGCCGCACATGTGCGGCGGAATGGGCAGAGCCGGAGGCTGACGGGCAGGCGCTGGCGCTGGCGGGTCGGGCTTTCCGGCTCTCCGTCTGGCTCCTCAAGGCCCGGCCCGCTGTTCTTTTGCGCCCCAATCGGCCTCCGGCTGGCAGTCATGCCCCCTTTCGCCGGCATGCCTGGCGCCCTTATGGCGGTCTGCCTGCTGGCGACTCCGGCATTCGCGGAGGAACGGGCTTGCGGTAAAAGATTCAGCATCCAGTTCCCCCGCACCTTGCGTCTTGCCCGACCCGGCGGAAGTGGTGCCCCACACCCGGGCCTGTCGTTGGAGACGGTCCGGATCCATGGCAGGGAGGATGGTATGGGGGGAAATCATACTGCGGGATTCTGGCTGTTTCAATGACGGGACAAAAGAGGCATTCTGGCGCCCTTTACGTTTTCCGGAATCGGGAGAGAAACAGACAGACATGGAAGACATGATCAAGGCCGTGATGCATCCGTCCCTGGTGGCTTTGCACGGCGGTTGGCAGGCATTCATGGCAGGAAGCGGCGATGTGCGTGCCACCCGCAATATCCTCTCATCCTTCGCGGCGTTCGTTGACAACATGCTCATCGTCGATATCGACGAGGGGTTTTACACCTATCGTTATTATGGACGCGCGTTCGTCGATGCGTTCCAGATTGATCTGTCCAATCAAATCATTGAACACGTGCCGTTTGCCGTTTTGCCGACGGACCATCGTCAGATTCTGGAATTCGAGTATAGTTATATCCAGCGCACCGGGCAGGCGGTGTGGCGCAACTACACGGCCGAGTTTCACGGCATCACCCGCACCTGGCAACGCCTGACCCTGCCGGTGGCACCCAACACGCTGGTGGTCGGGGCCTATCAGATGGAAGAGCCGCCGCCGCTTCTGAACGATCCTGGGGCGCGCTTTCTGCGCTTGGCCATTGCCGCCGTTCCGGTGCACCTGACCGGGGATGGTGTCATCGGCGGGCTGGCGGTGAGCCTGATGGAATTGACCCGCAGTCGTGGCAAGGAAGCCGAATTACGCTATCTGGCCTCCACCGATCCCTTGACCGGCGTTGCCAACCGGCGTCAGTTTCTGGAAGCGGACGAACAGGAGATGGCGCGCGCCCGTCGTTACAATCAGCCCCTCGCCTTGTTGATGCTCGACATCGACCACTTCAAGCGCATCAACGATACCTGGGGGCATGCCGCCGGCGACGAGAGTCTGCGAAGGTTTACCGCCGCCTGCCACAAGGTGCTGCGCCGCAATGATCTGTTTGGCCGGTGCGGAGGGGAGGAATTCGCCGTCGTGTTGCCCTCAACGGACATCCCCGGGGCTGTGGTCCTGGCCGAGCGCCTGCGCCAGCACGTGGCCGCCATGACGGTTTCGGCCGATGGAACGACGCCGTTTTCGTTCACGGTCAGCATTGGTGTCGCCCGGATGACGGGGGCCGATGCGTCCCTGAACGCTCTCATGGTCCGCGCCGATGCGCATCTTTATCGGGCCAAAACCGAAGGGCGCAATCAGGTGGTCGCCGACCAGAACAACGGACCTTGAGATGGATCTTTCCGGTGCATACCACCTGCCGGCCGCACCGCTTGGCGTGTGGCAGGCGCTCAATGATGCGGGCCTTCTGCATCGGTGCCTTGACGGCTGCGAGGCGCTGGAGCGTTTGTCCGACACCACGTTCTCGGTCCGGCTCAAGGTCAGGGCCGGTCCGGTGCAGGCCGTTTTTACCGGTACCCTGGACATGGTGGACCCGAATCCGCCCTTTAGCTATACTCTTGCCGGCCAGGGAAAAGGGGGCGCGGCCGGGTTCGTCAAGGGCACGGCCAGAATCATGTTGAGCGAGGCCGAAGCCGGCACGACCACCGTGCGCTATCAGGCCCAGGTGACCGTTGGGGGCAGGCTGGCGGCGCTTGGCAACCGGTTGGTTGGAAACGCGGCGGACCAGATGGTTCAGACTTTTTTCAGACGTTTAGCCACGGCTCTTGAAACAGAAAGGAAAAGGAATTGAGGGGGGCGTGGGGGGAGGCCATGCCTCCCCTCACACTCTGGTTTTTGTTGTGGGGGAAGCATGGCCTCCCCCCACGCCCCCCTCAATTCTTTATCATTCGTGGCGCAGGGCCTCGATCGGATCAAGACGCGCAGCGCGGCGGGCCGGGAAATAGCCGAAAACCACGCCAACCATAGCGGAAAAGGCAAAGGCAACGACGATGATCGTCTGATCCAGCGTGAACGGCAGCTCCAGGGCCGTGGTGGCGACGACGGCCAAGCCAAGGCCAAGGAGAATCCCCACGACTCCGCCAAAAAGGGATATGACAACGGCCTCCACCATGAACTGCAACAGGACCTGTTCTTCCAGGGCGCCGATGGCAAGCCTGATGCCGATCTCGCGCGTGCGCTCGGTCACCGACACCAGCATGACGTTCATGATGCCAATGCCCCCCACCAGCAGGCTGACCCCGGCAACCGCCCCCAGCAGTCTGGTCAGAACGGTCGTGGCCCCGGTTTGCGCCTCGATGATCTGCCTTCTGTCGCGCACCGAGAAGTCGTCTGCCTTGCCGCCCGTGATGGTGCGCCGTTCGCGCAAAAGCCATTCGATGCTGGCCTGAACCTGTGCCGTATCCATTCCCTCTTGGGCCGAAACGAAAAGAGAGGTGATGTTGGCATTGCCGGATATCCGCCGCTGAAACAAGCGTAACGGAGTGACGATGATGTCATCCTGATCGGTGCCGAAACTGGACTGGCCCTTGGCCACCAGCACGCCGATCACCTCGCAGGACACCTTGTTGATGCGGATGCTCCGGGCAAGGGCCTGCCCCTGGCCGAACAACGTGCGGCGCACGGTCTCGCCGATCAGGCAGGCGGCGCGCCCGGCGCGCATCTCCCCTTCAAGAAAGACCCGCCCCGTGAGAAGTTCCCAGTTGAGAGCCGTGAAATAAGTATTATCCGTGCCAATCAATACCGTGTTGCGGCTTTCCGATCCGTGGATCACGGTCACCGCTTTCTGGGCAACCGGCGCAACGGCGCGAATGCCGCAAAGCTGCGTGCGCATGGCCTCGACATCGCGGAGGGTGAAGGCTTTGGCATCCGCGCTGGAATGGCCTGGCCCGAACTGACCCGGTCGCACGTATAAAAGATTGCTGCCGAGTTTTGCAAGATCGGCCGCGACCTTGGCCGTCGCACTGTTGCCGATGGTCACCATGGCAATCACCGCACCAACGCTGATGATGATGCCAAGCACGGTCAGGAACGAGCGCAAGGCATTGCGCAGAATCGTTTGACGCGCGAGTTTCAAGCTTTCAAAAAGCATCGGAATCCCTTATCCTTTCGAGCCTTGATCGTGACCGGTCAAGGCTCCCTCAAGGCTCCCTCAATCGCCGGCCAATCGCGTCCGTGGCTTTCACACCCTTCAGCGCGCCCCCGCCGTGCGGCGGTCCGTAAGCGTTCGTCAAGACTGAGGCTCATGAGCCTTGCGCCTGTCCGACTCGATCCGGCCATCGACGAAACGGAGAATCCGGTCGGCATGGCGGGCGATGTCGGGTTCATGCGTGACCATGACCACGGTGATGGCTTGATCGTGATTGAGACGGGTGAGGAGTTCCATGACCTCCTCGCTCGTGCGGGTGTCGAGATTGCCGGTCGGCTCGTCGGCCAGCAGGACGAGGGGATCGGTGACAATGGCGCGGGCGATGGCGACACGTTGCTGTTGTCCCCCCGATAATGCGTTCGGCGCATGGTGCGCCCGGTCGGCAAGGCCGACACGCTCGAGCGCGCGCAACGCCAACCCGCGGCGCTCCGCAAAGGGCAGGCCGCGGTAGATCATCGGCAACTCGACATTTTCAACCGCCGAGGTCCGGCTCAACAGATTGAATCCCTGGAAGACGAAACCGATGAAATGGCGGCGCACGAGCGCCCGCTGGCCCCGTGTCAACCGGCCAACATCGATTCCCTGGAAGCGGTAGGCCCCGGATGTCGGAATGTCAAGGCAGCCAATCATGTTGAGGGTGGTCGATTTGCCCGATCCCGAAGGCCCCATGATCGCCACGAATTCACCCGGTCCGATCGCGAAATCGACACTGGCAAGGGCCGTTACCGCAATCCCCCCCCTGCCATGGCGCTTGGTCACATGCTCGAAGGCGATGAGGGGGGGAGACGTATCGAGCATGGGGCGCGCCTGTGCTTCCAGCCTTTGGTGTGCTTCTAGCGTCCGGCGGAAACCGCATCGACGATGACCGCCTGCCCGGCGTCCAGCGTCCCTTCAGGAATCACCGTCCATCTCCCATCGGTCGTGCCCGCCACCACGGGCACGGCAACCGGCGCTCCGTTTTGCAAGATCCAAACCGTATGGCGGGTTTCGGCTGTTGTCCGTGGACTGGCCTGCCGGAATCGCGGCGGCCCCGGCAGCAGTTGACGTAAAAAATTCTTGCGTGTTTCCATATTGTCCGGCGCCGGCAGTGCAAAGCGTAACGCGGCGTTCGGGACGGTCAGAACCTCATCGAAGTGCTCGACGGTGATGGCCGCGGTTGCGGTCATGCCGGGCCGCAGCAGGCGCCCGGTATTGTCCGTGACGAGGATGGCCTTGTAGGTGACAACGCCCTGCACGACTTCGGAACCGAAACGGACCTGACGGATCGTTGCCGGGAATGTGCGGTCGGGATAGGCATCAACCGAAAAAAACGCCGCCTGGCCCTCCCGCACCGTGCCGACATCGGCCTCGTCCACCTCCACCTGGATTTCCATCTGTTCCAGATCCTGGGCCAGAGTGAACAGGGTCGGCGCCTGTAACGATGAGGCGACGGTCTGTCCCGGATCGACGTCGCGTTTCAGCACAAGACCGTTGATCGGGGAGCGAATGCGCGCCTTGGCGAGGTTCGTTTCGTCGAGTTTGAGTTGCGCTACGGCAACGGCGATATCGGCCTCGGCCCCGGCCTGTCCGGCCCGCGCGCGGTCATGGGCTGCCCTGGCGGTGTCGAGATCCTGCTGCGACCCGGCACGGTCGATGATCAGCGCCTCCTTGCGTTCGAGCACCAGACGTGTCTCTTCAACCGTGGCCTTGGCCTGCTCCAACTGGGCTTCTGCCTTGAGGAGCTTGGCCCGGGAGCTTGCAATCGTTGCCTCCAGCCTGTCGGTTTCAAGCTCGGCTAGCACATCGCCAACCGCGACCACCGAGTTGTAGTCCACCAGTACCTTGCGGACAACGCCTGACAGCTCGCTTGAAACCGCGACCGTGTTCGTCGGTTCGACCGTGCCGGTGGCGGTGACGGTGACGGTGAGAGCGCCGCGGCGTACCGGTTCGGTGACATAGACCGGCCCCGTGCCGGATTCGTCCCTTTCCAGCCACACATAAAAGACAAGGAGCAGGAGCAGCACGCCTCCCCCCCACCACATCCCACGGCGCACGAGCCGTCTGCCCTGCCCGGTTTCGAGCCGGAGCACCGCTTCGATGGTTTCACGCTCGTCCCTGGTGACTGGCTTGCCCATATCCTCCTCCGGCCCACCGTGCACACCGAAAGCCGTCTCTCCTTGATGGGGGAGGGGAGGGGAGGGAAGTCCCAGGATGGACAGGGTTCTCTTTGTTGAAGCCCCCCTCACGGGACCCATTCTCCAGACGCCACCCCCACCCATCCCGCATTCATCGAAGAGGAAGGGTTTGAGACGTGCCTAGCGATCCCTTGGCATCAATGGACGGTCGGGCTGCCCTCCGCCAACAGAGTCTCGGGGTCAAGGCGAGCTTCGACGACCCGCAGGCGCAGATCAAGGGTTTCGAAATGCTCGCCGATACGGTCGATTCCGTGCTCTATGCGATCAAGCCGCGCATCCAGGCGGTCGAACTTCGCTTCGATCCGTTGAATCGCTTCCAACAGCGATCCCAGCCTGCTGATGATTTCGCTCTCAACACCCATGATGCGCAGCTCCTTTTTCATTTTTTGTCCCCATTGCGATATCTGCGATATCTGTATGAGGAACTTCAGAACCTTTGCCATTTCAGGCGGCATCTTTCATTTCGGAAACGATGTCGACGATTTCGCCCATTACCACCGAAAGATCATAATCCTTGGGGGTATAGACCCGGGCCACTCCGGCCGTCCGCAGGATTTTTGCGTCCTCGAGGGGGATGATACCGCCGACAACGACCGGAATATGGCCAAGGCCCGCCGCCCGCATGCGATCCATCACCTCCGTCACCAGCGGCACATGGGAACCGGAAAGGATCGACAGCCCCACGATATGCACGCCCTCTTCCAGGGCCGCATTGACGATTTGCGCCGGCGTCAGACGAATGCCCTCATAGACCACTTCCATGCCAGAGTCGCGGGCGCGCACGGCGATCTGTTCGGCGCCGTTGGAGTGCCCATCGAGGCCCGGCTTGCCCACCAGGATCTTGATCCGTCGGCCCAGCCTGGCTGACACGACCTCGACCTTCGCCCGCACGTCCGCCATGCCCCTGGCCGTCACCGCACCTACGGCGCGGCCAACGCCGGTGGGCGCCCGGTACTCGCCATGGATTTCCCGCAAGGTTTCGGCCCATTCACCGCCGGTGACGCCGGCATGGGTGCAGGCGATGGATGATTCCATCACGTTGCGTCCTTCCCGGGCGGCGGCCTTCAGGGCATCGAGGGCGGTGGCGGCGGCCTTTGCGTCGCGTCCCTCTCGCCAGGCGCGCAGACGCCCGATCTGTTCCTGTTCGACCTTGGGATCGACGGTGAGGATGGCGCCATCGCCGGCGGTCAGCGGGCTTGTTTCGGCCTCGACGAACCGGTTGACCCCCACCACGGTCTGTTCTCCCGATTCGATGGTAGCGATGCGCCGGGTGTTGGATTCGACCAGTTTCTGTTTCATGTAGCTCGACTCGACCGCGGCGACGGCCCCTCCCATGGCCTCGATGCGGGACAGCTCGTCCCGAGCCTGGGTTTTCAGGTCTTCGACCTTGCGGGTGATTTCCGCCGATCCATCGAAAAGGTCGCCGTATTCCAACAGGTCGGTTTCATAAGCCATGATCTGTTGCAACCGCAGTGACCACTGCTGGTCCCAGGGCCGCGGCAACCCCAACGCCTCGTTCCAGGCGGGAAGCTGTACCGCACGCGCGCGGGCCTTTTTCGACAGGACCACTGCGAGCATTTCCAAAAGAATACGATAGACGTTGTTCTCCGGCTGTTGTTCGGTCAACCCCAGCGAGTTCACCTGCACGCCATAGCGGAACATGCGGTATTTTTCCTCCGCCACCCCATAGCGGTCACGGCAGATTTCATCCCACAGTTCGCAAAAGGCGCGCATCTTGCACAATTCCGTGACGAAACGGATGCCGGCATTGACGAAAAAGCTGATGCGTCCCACCACCTGGGGGAAATCCTTGGCCGACACATCACCCTTGACGACATCCAGAACGGCGATGGCGGTGGCAAGGGCAAAGGCCAGTTCCTGTTCGGGCGTGGCGCCCGCTTCCTGCAAGTGATAGGAACAGACGTTGGTGGGATTCCACTTCGGCACTTCCTTGTAGGTAAAGGCGATCACATCACCCGTCAGCTTCAGGGAGGCGTGCGGCGGGAAAATGTAAGTCCCACGCGAGAGATATTCCTTGATGATGTCATTTTGCGTGGTGCCGTTCAGCACCGCCCGCGCCGCTCCCTGTTTTTCGGCCGTCGCGATGTACAGCGCCAGCAGCCACGCCGCCGGGGCGTTGATGGTCATCGAGGTGTTCATCTTTTCAAGTGGAATCTGATCGAACAGGGTCATCATGTCGCCCAGATGGCAGACGGGCACCCCCACCTTCCCGACTTCCCCCCGGGCCAGCGGGTGATCGGAATCGTAGCCCGTTTGGGTCGGCAGGTCGAAAGCGACCGAAAGTCCCGTCTGTCCCTTGCCAAGATTGGTGCGAAACAGCCTGTTCGATTCTGTAGCCGATGAGTGCCCGGAATAGGTGCGAAACAGCCAGGGCTTCTCACACACGGGCCTCGTGCTGGCGGGTGCTTGGTAGGTCATCCGGAACTCCTACGAAGTCGTTATGCTTTCCCTCTGTGGAAACAGAGCCTGCGTTCTGGCTTCCAAGTCGTGTGACAGGGTATCATTGTGTGCAGTGCGACGAAAGGCACAAAAACGCACGGCACGAAAAGTGCCGCAGGCAGGATGCGTCAGATGATGAGGGAGCGGAAAAAACTCTATCCAGTTGGGGAAATCCCTCCCCTTAAGCATCTGCCGGAACGCATGCACGCTTTCGCCGTGCGCCGCGACCGGCATGGCGAGCCGTTGATCGCCCTCAGGCCGGAAATCGTGCCGACACCCCGGCCCGACTCCGGCGAAGTGGTCGTCATGGTCATGGCCGCGGGCGTGGGCATGGAAACCGTGTGGGCCGGTCTTGGCATCCCGGCGACGCCCTTTATGGCCGACACCCGTCCCTATCATGTCCCGGGGTCGGACTGTGCCGGCGTGGTCTGGGCGGTGGGGGCCACGGTCACCGGCTGGCAGGCGGGTGACGAGGTGGTGATCCATCCGGTCGTGGCCGACTCGGTTTCTTCCATGCAGCAGATCTGGGGATTTGAGACTCCCGATGGTGCTCTTGCCCAGTTTGCCCGCGTCCAAGCCGGGCAGCTTCTGCCGCGACCGACTCGTCTGAGCTGGGCGGAATCGGCCTGTTATCTTTTCACCCTCGCGAAAGCGTACCGCATGCTGTTGGGCCATCCGCCCCACAGGCTCGAACCAGGCGGCACGGTTCTGGTGTGGGGAGCAAGCGAAGGGATCGGTGCTATGGCGGTGCAACTCGCGCACGCCATCGGTGCAACGGTCGTTGGCGTCGTCAACAGTCCGGAACAGGTCGAAGGCGTTCTCCGACTGGGGGCGGTAGAGGTCATCGACCGCAGCCGATTCGCCCGCTTTGAATCTCTGTCGGATGTGGAGGACACCGTCGCCTGCGACCTCTGGCAGCGGCAAACCGAACCCTTTCGCATCGCCGTCACGGCCGCCTTGGGCCGGATATCGACCGTCGACCGCAGTTTCGACCGTTGTTTTGATATCGTGTGCGAACAATCCGGGCAATCAACCTTTCCCCTGTCGTGCCAACTGGTCCGTCGCGGCGGTATGGTGGTTTTCTGCGGCGGCACAACAGGATACACTTTCACTTTCGATGCACGTCCGGCCTGGATGGGGGAAATCCGTCTTCAGGGCAGTCATCTGGCCAGCGCCGCCGATGCGGATGCCGCCAATCGTCTGGTGACGGCGGGGGTTGTCGATCCCTGCCTTTCCGCCGTATTCGACTGGTGGGAAGCGCCACTTGCCCACGCGCGGATGCTGCACGGTAAGGGAGGCACCGGGGCCGTTCTGGTCCAGGGCCGGACAAGGAAAAGGTGAAACCGGGCGGGGAGGATAACAGGCCATCGCCCAGCAAGCGGGGAGTTCCATGAACGCGAGCAACAGATATCTGATCGTACCGGAGCTGATGCACAATTGCGAGCAGGCGGTGGTCAAAATCCACGGTGTGCTGGAATCGGCCAAGCGGCATCTGCTTGAGCTTGTTTCGACGAACGGCCGGATCGACGGCGATCTGTTCGAAAAACATCAATACGCCGCCCATGGCTTTGCGTGGCTCGCCACGTATGTCTATGCCCTGCGCGAGATGCTGCACTGGGCGGAGCGGCTGGATGCGGCGGGCGAGTTCACCGAGCTTGAGCAGCTTCTTCTTCAGGCCGCCTTCGCCGAGTATCTGCACCAGATCTACGGCGGCATTCCCATGAGCCAGAACGAGTTCGTGCGCCCGGACGACTTCGGCATCGAGACCCGCGAACGCCTCTCGCTCCAGGACCCCCACACCCATGCCCTGCGTGACCACGGCGCAACGCCCGATGTGTATGCTCGCCTGGCCGATCTGATCAAAGACGGCAGCTTCGGGAATCCCGGCCTGGGGGATGAGACGCTGGCCATTATCCGTGACCAGTTCCATGCCTTCGTCGAGGAAAGAATCTCGCCGCTGGCCCACGACTGGCATTTGCGCGACGACATGATCCCGCTTACCGTCATCGAGGATCTGGCGAAACTGGGGGTGTTCGGCCTGACCATCCCAGAAGAATACGGCGGCCTGGGTCTGACGAAAATGGCCATGGTCGTGGTGACGGAGGAATTGTCGCGCGGCTATATCGGCGTGGGGTCGCTGGGTACCCGGTCGGAAATCGCCGCCGAACTGATCGGTGGCGGCGGAACGGAGGAACAGAAGCACTCGTTCCTGCCCAAGCTCGCCGCGGGGGAGATTCTTCCCACCGCCGTGTTCACCGAACCCAATACCGGTTCCGATCTCGCCTCCCTCACCACCCGGGCGGTGCGGGAAGGGGATTTTTATGTGGTGACCGGCAACAAGACCTGGATCACCCACGCCGCCCGCACCGATCTCATGACCCTGCTCGTGCGGACCAATCCCAATGACAAGTCCTACAAGGGCCTGTCGATGCTGCTGGCGCCCAAACCCCGGGGCAGTGAAGCCAATCCCTTCCCGGCCGCTGGCATGGGCGGTTCGGAGATCCCTGTGCTCGGCTATCGCGGGATGAAGGAATATGAACTGTCGTTCGACGGGTTCAAGGTGCCGGTGTCCAACCTTCTGGGCGCCAAGGAGGGGGATGGTTTCAAGCAACTCATGACCACCTTCGAGGCCGCCCGCATCCAAACCGCCGCCCGCGCCGTCGGCGTTGCCCAGAACGCCATGGAAGAAGGGCTGAAGTATGCCAGCGAGCGCATCCAGTTCGGCAAGCCGATCTATGCCTTCTCGCGCGTTCACGGCAAGATCGCCCGCATGGCGGTGGAAACCATGATCGCCCGTCAGCTCACCTATTTTTCGGCCCGCGAGAAAGACGGTCATCGTCGGTGCGATATCGAGGCCGGCATGGCCAAACTGCTGGCCGCCCGCATCGCCTGGTCCAACGCCGACAATGCCCTGCAATGCCATGGCGGCAACGGCTATGCCCAGGAGTATGAAATCAGCCGTGTGCTGTGTGACGCCCGCATCCTGAATATCTTTGAAGGAGCGGCGGAAATCCAGGCGCAGGTTGTCGCCCGTGGTCTTTTGGGGCGGTAGAAAACAAGGGAGGTGGGGGGAAGGTCGCCCCCTTCCGCCCACCCCTACGTTTCGGTGTTTTTCCGGGATTCGTATGATTTATTTCAGGTGTGGGGAGGACGAGACCTGCCGTGGAACAAAGAAACCGCCCTCCCGGTAGCGGCCCAGATAGGTCGGGACGATGGCCTCGGGTGCGGTGGGATCGAGGCCAAGGGCCTTGAATCCCGGCAGGGTGCCGGAGAGCACGTTGTCTTCCCGCAGCAAGGTGACCTGATCGGGGGTGAGCAGGGGCTTGGGCCAATACTGGAGAAAACGGGCCTCGAGCCGGGCCATCCAGAACGGCACCGGCACCAGCCGCCGCCGGCGGCCTGTCTCCCGCAGGACCAGGGCCAGGATCTCCCGCAAGGTGTATACCTTGGGTCCCCCAAGCTCATACGTTTTGCCAAGGCAGGCGGAATTGTTGATCCCCTGCATCAGGGCATCTGCCACATCCCCCACATAAACCGGTTGGAAACGGGGGCCGGCTCCGTTGGGGATATCGTCGGTGAAAACGGGCAGAATCGGACTGATCCGGGCCAGGGTGGCAAAACGATTGAAGAAGTCGTCTTCTGGCCCGAAAACCACGCTGGGGCGGAAAAGAACGGCCTCCTGGAAGGTGTCACGGATGACCCGTTCTCCCACGGCTTTGGAACGGGCATAGCGGGCGGCGCCGGCTTCGCTGACGCCCAGGGCCGATACATGCACGAATCGTTTCACCCCCGCGGTCTTGCACAGTTTCGCGAGGCGCTGCGGCGCCTCGACATGCAGTCGTTCAAAGGTGCGTCGGCCCCGTTCATAAAGGATGCCGACCAGATTGACCACCGCGTCGCTGCCGGTCACGACCGATTCTAGCTGTTGCGGATCGGTGATATCCACCCGCCGGGCTATGATCTGCCCCGGTTCTCCCAAAGGTTTCAGGAAGGCGGCGGCCTGCGGATCGCGGACCGCCACGCGCACGATCCACCCTTCTCCCGCCAGCCGCTGGACCAGATGGCGACCGATGAAGCCCGAACCGCCCAAGACCGTTATCCGTCGGACTGCCATATTCTATTCTCCCCCGTATTCTGGTCCATGAGAATCTGCCCGATCCGGTCCGTAAACGCAATCCTCATCGCATCGAAAGCGTGTTCCCTTTTTGAGAGGCCGATGGACCTTGGCATTGTTCTGGCCTAATATGGCGGCGTTTGTCGCAGCCGGTGCATTGGGATGTGAACGAGGCCATGGAACAGGAATTTCACCGTATCAAACGATTGCCGCCTTACGTTTTCGCCGAAGTGAACCGGATGAAAGATCAGGCTCGCGCTGCGGGGGAAGATATCATTGATTTCGGCATGGGCAATCCAGACCAACCCACGCCGCGCCATATCGTCGAGAAGGTGTGCGAAGTGGCCGCCGATCCGCGGGCGCACCGCTATTCGGCGTCCCGCGGCATTCCGGGCTTGCGCAAGGCGCTGGCCCACTATTACGCCCGCCGGTTCGATGTCGCGCTTGATCCCGAGACCGAGGTGATCGCGACGTTGGGATCGAAAGAGGGCTTGGCCAATCTTGCCTCCGCCATCACCAGTCCGGGGGATGTGGTGCTAGCGCCCAACCCCAGCTATCCCATCCATGCCTTTGGGTTCATCATCGCGGGCGGTGCCGTGCGGCACATTCCGGCCATGCCCGATGATTCCTTCCTGGAAGCCCTGGATCAGGGGGTGCGGCATTCGGTGCCGAAACCGCTGGCGGTGATCGTCAACTATCCGTCCAATCCGACCGCTCTGGTGGCTTCGCTCGATTTCTATCGGGAGGTCGTGGCGTTTTGCCGACGGCATGAAATCTGGATTTTGTCGGATCTCGCCTATGCCGAGATCTATTTCGACGGCAACCCGCCACCATCGATGTTGCAAGTGCCGGGGGCCAAGGATGTCTGCGTCGAGTTCACCTCGATGTCCAAAACCTACAGCATGCCGGGCTGGCGCATCGGCTTTGCCGCCGGCAACAAAAGGCTGATATCGGCCCTGACCCGCATCAAATCCTATCTGGACTATGGCGCCTTCACCCCCATTCAGGTGGCGGCGACGGCGGCCTTGAACGGTCCGCAGGACTGTGTGGAGGACGTCCGCCGCATCTATCGTGAACGGCGTGATGTGCTGATCGAGGGGTTGCATCAGGCCGGCTGGGAGGTGCCAAGCCCCGCCGCCACCATGTTTGCCTGGGCGCCCATCCCGCCGGCCTTCGCCGCCCTTGGGTCGGTGGAATTTTCCAAGCGCCTGTTGTGCGAGGCCAAGGTGGCGGTGGCGCCCGGCATCGGCTTCGGCGAACATGGCGAGGGCCATGTGCGCATCGCCTTGGTCGAAAACAAGCATCGCACGCGCCAGGCGTTGCGCTCCCTCAAAGCGTTTTTCGGCGGACAGGACCCCCGCGAGGTGGAACGAGAGGTCGAACGAAGCCTCTCCCAGCCGCGCACGGTGGCGTCATGACGGCGCCTTTGAAAATCGCCATCGCCGGTCTTGGCACCGTCGGGACCGCAACGGTCAAACTGCTGACAACCCATGGCGAGCGGATCGCGCGCCGGGGCGGGAGGCCGCTGGTCATCACCGCCGTTTCCGCCCGTGACCGCCGGCGCGACCGGGGCGTGTCGCTGGAAGGGATGGTCTGGTACGACGATCCCGTGGCCATGGCCCGCACGGCCGATGCCGATGTGGTGGTGGAACTGATCGGGGGCAGCGGGGAGCCGGCCCGGGCGGTCTGCGAGGCCGCCATGGCCCGGGGGCGACACGTGGTGACGGCTAACAAGGCCCTTCTGGCCCACCATGGTCTTGCCCTGGCCCGCGCCGCCGAAGCCGCCGGCGTCACCCTGGCCTTCGAGGCCGCCGTGGCCAGCGGCATTCCCATCATCAAGACCTTGCGGGAGGGACTGGCCGCCAACCGCCTTGACCGCATTTACGGCATCCTGAATGGAACGTGCAACTATATCCTGACGACGATGCGCGAAAGCGGACGCGATTTCGCTGACGTTCTGGGAGAAGCCCAGTCTTTGGGCTATGCCGAAGCAGACCCGTCCTTTGATGTCGATGGCATCGACACCGCCCACAAGCTGGCCCTGCTGGCCAGTCTGGCCTTCGGCACGGTAGTGGATGTGGATTCGGTTTATGTCGAGGGCATTCGTCATGTCTCGGCCCTGGATATCGGTTATGCGAATGAACTTGGGTATCGCATCAAGCTTTTAGGCATCGCTCGGCGCACCGCACAGGGTATCGAACAACGGGTTCATCCGGCCATGGTGGCCTGCACGACCGCCATCGCGGCGGTGGATGGCGTGTTCAACGCCGTGGTGGCGGAAGGGGATTACGTCGGTCGTTCGGTCCATGAGGGACGGGGGGCCGGCGGGGGGCCTACGGCATCGGCGGTGGTGGCCGATCTGATCGACATCGCCGCCGGTCGTTCGGCCCCAACGTTCGGCGTGCCGGCCCTGGCCCTGGCTCCTCCCGGAGGGGCAGGCATGGCGCAACGCCGCGGGGCCTTTTATGTGCGCCTTATGGTGGTGGATAAGCCGGGAGTGTTTGCCGATGTGGCCACGGCCTTGCGGGATGAGCAGGTGTCGATGGAATCGATTCTGCAACGGCGTCGCGATCCGGGGGAAATCGTGCCGGTGGTCATGACCCTGCACGACACCGAGGAACAGGCCATGGCGCATGCGCTAGAGAAAATCGGTCGCCTGGCTGCGGTGGTTGAACCGCCGTGCCTGATCCGCATCGAAAACTTATAGGGCGGGAATCGAGGGGGGGGAGGAAAACGCAATGCGTTTTCCTCCCCCACGTTTTGTTCTGCACTACGGGGAAGCCCATGCGCAACACCTATCGTGACGGACCCGACGAACGGGGACATTTCGGCCTTTACGGAGGCCGTTATGTGGCCGAAACGTTGATGCCGCTCATCCTTGATGTCGAGCGTTCCTATGATCAGGCCAAGGCCGATCCGGCCTTTGCGACGGAAATGGCCGGTTATCTGCGCCATTATGTGGGCCGGCCCAGCCCGCTGTATTGCGCGGCCCGGTTGACGGCCCGTCTGGGGGGTGGGCGGATCTATCTGAAACGGGAAGATCTGAACCATACCGGCGCCCACAAGATCAACAACTGCATCGGCCAGATTCTTCTGGCCCGCCGCATGGGCCG
Organism: Rhodospirillaceae bacterium; assembly: GCA_009773045.1. Lineage (GTDB taxonomy): Bacteria > Pseudomonadota > Alphaproteobacteria > Rhodospirillales > Rhodospirillaceae > WOUV01. Next base: position 17,867 of record WOUV01000003.1, read on the forward strand.
CAAGCGGATCATCGCTGAAACTGGGGCCGGTCAGCACGGCGTTGCCACCGCAACCGTTTGTGCCCTGTTCGACATGCAGTGCGTGATCTACATGGGCGCAACCGACATTGAACGCCAGGCCCCGAACGTGTTTCGCATGAAGTTGCTGGGGGCGGAGGTGCGGCCGGTGACGTCCGGGGCGGCAACCTTGAAAGATGCCATGAACGATGCCCTGCGGGACTGGGTGGCCAATGTCGATACCACCTATTATCTGATCGGCACGGCGGCAGGTCCCCATCCCTATCCCGCCATGGTGCGGGACTTTCAGGCGGTGATCGGTCACGAGACACGTGAACAGATTCTGGAGTTGGAAGGCCGTCTGCCTCATACCCTGGTGGCCTGCATCGGGGGCGGATCCAACGCCATCGGCTTGTTTCACCCCTTCCTTGACGATCCCGGCATTCGCCTGATCGGTGTCGAGGCCGCCGGCCATGGTCTTGAAACCGGTCGCCATGCCGCCTCCATGATCGGCGGCCGGCCGGGGGTTCTGCACGGCAACCGGACCTATCTGTTGCAAAATGCCGATGGCCAGATTCTGGAGGCCCATTCCATCTCCGCCGGTCTTGACTATCCGGGGGTTGGACCCGAACACTCCTGGCTCAAGGATGTCGGGCGGGTGGAATACGTGCCGGTCACGGATGATGAGGCCGTTGCCGCCTTCCGCCTGCTGACGCGCCTTGAAGGGATCATTCCGGCCCTGGAATCTGCCCATGCCATCGCCCACATCCTTAAGCTCGCGCCCACGCTGCCGAAGGACCACATCATTGTTGTCAATTTGAGTGGCCGCGGCGACAAGGATGTCAACACCGTTGCCATGGCCCTGAACGGGGAGGGAGGACTGTCATGAGTGTCCTGGATGATGCCGATGACCGGTTTGACGAGGCGCCCGCCGCTTCCATCCGGCTTGCGCATCGGTTTGCCGCCTTGCGGGCGGAGCGACGGGGGGGGCTTGTGGTCTATCTCACGGCCACGGACCCCGACCCGGAAACGTCGTTGGCCCTTCTGAAGGGGTTACCGCGGGCAGGGGTGGATGTGATCGAACTCGGCATGCCGTTTTCAGACCCCATGGCCGATGGGCCGGTCATTCAGTCCGCTTCAAGTCGGGCCTTGAAAGCCGGTGGTTCGCTGGCGCAGACCCTTGCCATGGTCCGTGCCTTTCGGGCCGAGGACGATGCGACGCCGTTGGTCCTGATGGGCTATTACAACCCGATCTATAGCCATGGACCCGAACGGTTTGCGACGGACGCCGCTGCCGCCGGCGTTGATGGGTGCATTGTGGTTGACCTGCCGCCAGAGGAAGCCGACGAGCTGGCCGGACACCTGAAATCCCGACATATCGATTTCATTTTTCTTGCAACTCCTACCACCGATTGTGCCAGGCTGCCGATCGTGCTCGAAAAGGCCTCGGGGTTCATCTATTACGTCTCGATCGCCGGGATTACCGGCACCGCTTCGGCCACGCAACAGGCCATCGCCCAGGCCGCCTTGCGGTTGCGTCACCAGACCAGTTTGCCGATCGCCGTGGGCTTTGGGCTCAATACGCCCGAACAGGTGGCGGCGGTGGCGGGGGTGGCCGATGCGGCGGTGGTCGGTTCGGCCGTGGTGCGGCGCCTAGCAGCGGGCCTTGATGCACAGGGGCAGGCGCGCCCCGGGCTGGTGGAAGACGTGCTGTCTTTCGTGCACACGCTCGCCGCGGCCTGCCGTCCGGCCTCCAGGGAAGAAACACGGCCATGAACTGGCTTACCAACTATGTTCGGCCCAAGATCCTCCAGCTTGTTCGCCCGAGGGACGAGTCCGAGAATTTGTGGGTCAAATGCCCGCAGTGCGGTCACATGATTTTTCATAAGGATCTCAAACGCACCTTCAGGGTGTGCAGTTACTGCAATCATCACCTCAGGCTGTCGGCGCGGATGAGACTCGCCATGCTGTTTGACGACAATGGTTTCACCTGCATCGAGTTGCCCCAGACCGATCCGGACCCGCTTAAATTCCGTGACATGAAACGTTACGTCGATCGCTTGCGGGAAGCCCAGAATCAGACCGGGGAACATGATGCCATCATCGTTGCTCATGGCACCATGGGGGGAATCCCGGTGGTGGTCGCGGTGTTCAATGTCGAGTTTTTGCGGGGTTCCATGGGCACGGCGGTGGGTGAGGGGCTGGTCGCCGCCGCGGAACTCGCTATTTTGCAGGAGGCACCCCTGGTGGTCGTGCCCGCCGCCTCTGGTTTGCGCATGCAGGAAGGTGTTCTGTCATTGATGCAGATGGCACGGACCACCATCGCCGTAGACAAGGTCAAGGAAAAGGGGTTGCCTTTTCTCGTCGTGCTGACTAATCCGACTCTTGGCGGTGTGGCGGGTTCGTTTGCGATGTTGGGCGATATCGTTCTTGCCGAGCCGGGCGCGATGATCGGTTTTTCCGGCACACGTGTCGTTGAGCAGACCATGCACGAAAAGGTGCCAGAGGATTTCCAGCGGGCCGAATATCTGCTGTCCCATGGTATGTTGGACATGGTGGTGCCACGGTCCCAACTCCGCGATGTTCTGCTGAAGTTGGTGAAACTGTTGCGTTACCCCCTACCCCCGGGGGAGGTAATCGACCTTCTGTCGCGCACGGAATTGCCGCCCCTCTTTGAAAATCCCCCCGTTCCGTCTTCTTCACCTTCCGTCAGCCCTGAACAGCCGGAAGCTGTTTGATCGTACAGAATCGACGGCACATAAGGGGAGCGGACGTTTCTCCCCCCTTGATTCCATTCTCAATCATGGCTCTTCAATTCATCGGCCTTGGCGCGCAAGGCCGCCAGCAGTCCGGCAACCTCTCCACCGGAGTGCTGGAGGACCGAGCCGTATTCGGAACGATACGTTACCGCCATGCTGATGCCTTCCACCACCAAATCGGTGACACGGATTCCCTTCTCGGACCGTTTCAGCTTCCACAGAACCAACAGGGGTGGTCCCTGGTGTGGGGTGACGGTGCTTTCAACCACCACCTCCTCTTCGGGGCTGGGGCGGATGCCTGCAACGGCGATGCCCACGCCGAAATACTCCTTGAAACGCTTGGACCAGGTATAGACAGTAATGTCCTCGAACAATTTCAGGAACTCGGTCCGTTCGGCATCGGTCGCCTTGCGCCAATAGCGGCCAAGGACGAAGCGGCCGATGCTTTCAAGGTCGGCGGTGGTATTGAACACTTCACGGAAATAGCGGGCCCGTTCAACATCCGACAAATCGGATCGGGTCAAGGTTTGCAAGGCCTGCTCCGACATGGTGCGGACGAAGGATTCGGCCTCGCTTTGGCTGATGGCCGGCGTGGACGCGGCAAAGGCAGCCTGTCCACCGGAGAAAACCGCAACCGGCAACAGCAGCACGGTGAAAAGCATCAGAGTGGAAAACAACCGTCGAGTCGCCATGGGAGCACGTTCTTCGAATGCAGTGGTTGACGAGGGTGAATGGCAAGCAAACTTTCCAACGTGTGCATATACCATTCTCTTCATAACCGATCTGTCACGTTCTGTCACCTGCCTCTTCATCGTTCACGGGGCAATCGCCCCAAAAAAAACGGAAGCCAGGGGAGGGGAGGGGCGGCGGAGAGGAACGGAAAGGATACTCCAGGCCGTTTCCCTGTCCTTGGTTCTTGCCGAAAGAGGCAAAAACCGCCACAGTCTGGCGCGAAGCAGGATAAAAAAATCTGAAAAACGGAGCCGGAGCATGCGCGCATACGACCATGATGGAACAGGAAACATCCAGGCAGACGCCCCGCGGCTTGTCCTGCCGGTGGCAACGGTTTTGCCAGGACCGGTGTCTGTGTCTTTCGAGTTTTTCCCCCCGAAAACCGAACAGATGGGTGAAACGCTGTGGGCCTGTATCCGTCGTCTGGAACCCCTGGCTCCCCGTTTTGTTTCGGTCACCTATGGGGCCGGTGGTGGCACTCGGGAACGGACCCACGATACGGTTGTGCGCATCGCCCGCGAGACTTCCCTGAGGCCGGCCGCTCATTTGACATGCATCGGGGCCACCCGGGCCGAGGTCGATACCATTGCCCGCCGCTATTGGGACGCCGGAATCCATCATATCGTTGCCCTGCGCGGAGATCCGCCGGACGGACAGAGTCGCCATGTCCCCCATGCCGACGGCTATGCCTATGCGGTGGATCTAGTCCGCGGACTGAAGACGATCGCCGATTTTGAAATCACCGTGGCCGCCTACCCCGAAAGCCATCCCGAGGCACCTAGCGCCGCTTTCGATCTCAACAACCTGAAACGCAAAATCGATGCCGGCGCCACGCGCGCCATCACGCAGTATTTTTTCGACGTGAACATTTACCGTCGATTCATGGACAAGGTCCGGGCGGCGGGTATTTCCATTCCAGTGGTGCCGGGCATCCTGCCGGTGACCAATGTGGCGACGGTGTTGAAGTTCTCACGGACGTGCGGGGCGTCGGTGCCGGCGTGGATGCACACCCTGTTCGATGGACTCGACGCCGATCCCGAGACTCGCCGGTTGGTGGCCGCGGTGCTGGCCGCTGAACAATGCCGGGCGCTGGCCGCCGAAGGGGTGGAGCATTTCCACTTCTATACCCTGAACCGGGCAGATTTGGTCTTTGCCATTTGCCATATTCTTGGCGTACGGAAACAGTGAAGCAGGCACGGAAACAAAAGCATGCGTTACGACATCCCCTTGAAGGATTTGCTATGGTCTGGGGCGCTGGAGTTTCTGCGTCAGCTGATGGGCGCGCCGGTGGCGCGATTGGAGCGCATGGAATACGTTCTAGTGCGCCGTCATCCTGACACCTTGTGGCTCGTCTGACCGACGGACGCCTGTACACCTTGAGGTGCATGGCAAGAACAGCCAGCGGATTCCTTGGCGGACGCTGGAATACTATGTCATGATCAGCAACGCCCATGGCGGTCAGGCGGTACTTCAGCAGGTGCTTTATATCGGGCACGCGCCAATGCGGTTGCCAACCCGGATCGACCATCCGTGTTTGTCGTTTTCGTTCGAGGTGGTGGATGCGCGCACGTTCGATGCGCAGCGTCTATTGGCCAGCCCGGCCCTGGAAGACAACATCCTCGCGCTGTTATGCTGGTCCGGAGACATGCGGGAACTGGTGCGCACAGTTTTGCAACGGGCGCTGGTCCGTGGTTCGGAGGTGGCAAAAGACACGGCCATGCGCCTGTTGCTTCTCGGCGGCCTGCGGCAGGCGGAGGTTCTTGTTTCGGAGGAGGTGGAAGAGATGCCTATTTCAACGGGCGCTGGTCCGTGGTTCGGAGGTGGCAAAAGACACGGCCATGCGCCTGTTGCTTCTCGGCGGCCTGCGGCAGGCGGAGGTT
>WOUV01000204.1 GCA_009773045.1 Rhodospirillaceae bacterium
CTGGACCTACTGCCCAACGAAACCGGCCGGCTGCCCGACGAAGCCGACCGGCTGCCGGCATTTTTCACTACGACCCGCAGCTTTTTCCGCGAAGCGGCCGAATTGGTGCTGGCTGAACCCCCTCAGAGCTGGATTTGACCATACCCCCTCGCCTGTCTGCATGAACGGGCGTAACCGTGACTGTTATCGGGAATGGCCGCGGAGGCCCGGTGCTTAAGAGAAAGAACAGAACAGGGTAATCTGGTTCGCCCGATGACCCTGGGAGACCCTCCGCACCCCCCGTGATTCCTTTCATTACCTGGAAAGCATGGTATTCTTTGACCGGGGATCGGATTCATCAGCCAGCGGGTTTTTTGCCGTGAGATGGTTTGCGCGCGCGTTGTTTGTTCTGGCCTTGATCTTTCCAGCCGCAACCGCTTGTGCGGCCCCGGCCGCCGTTTCCACCGGCAAAGGGAATCCACCGCTTATTTCCGAGCAGACGCCCTTTGCCGTTCGCGCCGCCGACTGGAACCAAGTGCTGCAATGGGTCCAGCGTCGCCTGAATGAAAATAACGAATTGTCCCCGGCGCAAACACAGGAACTGCTTGCCAAAATACGGGGGGTGCGCTCCCCGGCGGAACGGGCGCGGGACGAGGCCGGCGGGCAGATGACCACGACCCAGACGGTGCTCGAGGCCCTGGGACCGCCGCCGGGCGAAACCGATCCCCCCGAACCCAAGGACATCACCGCCCGGCGTAAGGCCTTGCAGGAAACGCTGGCCCTGCATCGCGCCCATGTCGCCCAGGCCGAACTGGCCTTCACCATGGCCCGCACGTTTGAGGAGGCCATTTCCGTCCGCCGCCGTGAACAACTGGTGGAACGGCTGCAACGCCGTGACCCCCAACCCTGGGCGCCGGACGTTCTGGTCCGTGCGGGTTCCCAGGCGGGCGAAGTTGCGGCGCGCATGGTTGAGGCCCCGGCCCTTTGGTACGCCGGCACCACGGAAGAACAGCGGGAAAGCCTGCAAATCGTGCGCCTGCTTCTGGCGCTGGCCGGGGGGGGAGCGGGGGGGGCGCTCTGTGCCCGCCTGCTGTTGCGGCGTTTCGGGTGCGACGACGCCGAAGGCCATCCCTCCTACAGCCGCCGCCTGGGCGCGGCCATCGTCGAGGGCGTGGCGCGCGGCCTGATGCCGGCGGCCCTGCTGGCCGCCGGTTTCCTGTGGGTGCACACCCACATCGAGGGATTGTTCGCCGATACGCTGAAAGGCCTGATGGGCATGGTCTTTTTTCTGGTGGTGGTGAGCGGGCTGTCGCGGGCGGTGCTGGCGCCCAATCAGCCGGCTTGGCGTTTGACCGATCTGCCGCCCCAGAAGGCGCGCACGCTGCACCGGCGGGTGCTGCTGCTGGCCAGTGTATCGGCCCTTGACATGTTCTTCCATTTCGGGACCACCACCCTGGACATCGGGGCCGAAGTGCAGTCGGTGTACCGTTTGCTGTTCCTGACCGTGGAGGCAACGGCCATCGTTTTCCTGACGCAAAGGTCCTTGTGGTTCGCGGGGGAGGGGGAAAGCTCGTCCTCCCATTTCTTTCATCTCACCGTGCGCCGCGGCATCGGCGGAGCGGTGGTGTTGGCCGTTGTCGCCACGGTCATCGGGTTTGCCGAACTCGGTCGTTATGTGATCCACAATCTGATCATCAGCGGCGTTGGAACCGGTGGGCTTTGGCTGTTGCGGGGCCTGATGCAGGAAACGGTCACCATGCTGACCGGGATCGATTCACTTTCGGACCGGCTGGGGTTGCAGCCGAGAAGTCTCAAGACCATCGGTTTCTGGAGCCGGGCCGCCGTCACGCCGCTTCTGACCACGGCCGGAATCATGCTGATTGCCCCGTCATGGGGCGTGCCCCGTGATGATCTGATCCGCTGGGCTGGTTTGGCCGTGACCGGCATTCCCCTTGGCAATGTCACGCTGTCGCTGGTTGATCTCGTGACGGCGATGGCGGTGTTTCTGGTGGCCCTTGGCGTGACCCGGCGCGTGCAGCGCCGGTTGTCGGAGCATATCCTGCCCGCCACCCGGCTCGATGCCAGCGTGCAGCATTCGCTGAGCGCCATCATCGGCTATGTCGGGATCGTGATCGCCGCCGCCGTGGCCGTCGCCGTTGCCGGCATCAATCTTGGCAACCTGGCACTGGTTGCGGGGGCCTTGTCGGTGGGCATCGGTTTTGGTTTGCAGAACATCGTCAACAACTTCGTCTCGGGCCTGATCCTTTTGGTCGAGCGCCCCATTCGGGTGGGGGACTGGGTGGTGGTGGGCCAAAGCGAGGGCATCGTGCGGCGGATCAATATTCGCGCAACCGAACTGGAAACCTGGGAACGGGCCTCGGTCGTGATTCCCAACGCCGACATCCTGTCGGGCAAGCTGATGAACTGGACCTTGAAGGACAAGCTGGGCCGGATCGACATCCGGGTGGGCGTGGCCTATGATTCGGACCTTGAGAAGGTCCGCCAAGTTCTTCTCGCCGTTGCGCGTGATCATCCGCAGATTCTGGAACAGCCGGCTCCGTTTGTTCTGTTCCAGCATTTCGGGGACAGCAGCCTGGAATTTGAACTGCGGGCGTATACGAGCGACGTTTTCGGGCGCGGCCGTTACGCAAGCGACATGCGTTTCATGATTCTGCGCCGGTTCCAGGAGGAGGGCATCGATATACCCTATCCGCAACGCACGCTGCACACGGCCGCCCGGCCATCATCCCCTCCGGCCCCCAGGGCTACGGGCGGGTCGGAGGCGGGGGAGGCGCGCAACGATAATCCGGAAGGGCCATGATCGTTCTGTTTACCGATTTCGGCCTTGAGGGACCCTACACCGGCCAAGTGCTGGCCGTGTTGCAGCGCGAGGCGCCCGGCATCCCGGTGATCACGCTTCAGGCCGATGCGCCGATGGGCGATCCGTTTTCCGCCGCCTATCTGTTGGCGGCGTATGCGCCGGCGTTTCCGGCGGGAAGCGTTTTCCTGTGCGTGGTCGATCCCGGGGTCGGCGGCGCCCGTCCGCCGCTGGCGGTGCAGGCCGATGGCGCGTGGTTTGTCGGCCCCGGGAATGGCTTGTTCGAGCTGGTCATGCGTCGGGCCATCACCGTTGCGCCCTTTGTTCTGACTTGGCAGCCGCCGCGGCTGGGGGCGAGTTTCCATGGCCGCGATCTGTTCGCGCCGGTCGCGGCACGCCTTGCGTGTGGAGCGCCCGTGCCGGGCACCGCCGTGCCGCGTACCACCCTTGCCCGTTCCGACTGGCCAGAGGACCTGCCCGCCATCGTGTATGTGGACCGGTTCGGCAACGGGTCGTTCGTGATCCCCCCTGACGCCGATGACGCTTTTGAATCCGAGAGTTTGTCCGGATTGCTTGGGCTGTTTGATGAAGACGAACATGGGGCCAAAAGACACGCCCCAAAGACAGGTCCTCAGTCAACACACATCGTCATGGTCAGACTCACCCCGCGCCTCTTGTCACATTCCTGCCAAGCTCTGCCAAACGACAGGAGAGGCGCGGGGTGATCGAGCATATGACGGAAGCTGGCGGCAGTGATCGCCTCTGGGGCTTTTCTCCCTGACCATCTATCAGTTTAGCGCAATGGGTTGTTGACGGCAGGAATCTGCGTGTGATTCAAGGGGTCTAGCTTTGATGGAAGGGGGACTCAAATCG
>WOUV01000205.1 GCA_009773045.1 Rhodospirillaceae bacterium
CGACCCCGGTTGGCGGGGTCTGGCCGATACCGTACAATTCCTTGGTCAATTCTTGCCTCTCTCTTCAGTATTCTGACACATTCCGCAAGGCTCAACCATAATCAGGAATTGCCGCAACGCAATAGGTTCCTTGTCCTTGCCATTGTCTTCAGATCGGTGTCACAATCAAGGTGCAGACTCCTTCACGCACGGCGTGAACAGTCACAGAATCACAGCGTCTCACAGGATAACGAAAGCGCGCACACCATGACCATTCTTGTCACCGGCGCGGCCGGATTCATTGGGTACCACACCTGCATGGCCTTGCTGGCACGTGGAGAACAGGTGATTGGTGTGGACAATGTGAACGATTATTACGATCCGGCCCTGAAGCAGGCACGACTCGCCCGGATTTCAGCGAAACCAGGGTTTCATTTCCATTCCCTTGACATCGCCGAACGGGAGGGAATGCTGGCCTTGCGGGACCGTTACCCCGATATGGATCGGGTCATCCACCTTGCCGCGCAGGCCGGTGTGCGCTATTCCCTAGTCAATCCGTTTGCCTATAGCCGGGCCAATCTTGAAGGGCAGCTTGTTATCCTGGAGCTGTGTCGCTCGTTGCGAACCTGCCGCCATCTGGTGTACGCCAGTTCGTCATCGGTTTACGGGGCCAACCGCACGCTGCCCTTCGCCGTTGAAGACCGGGTGGACAATCCGATCTCGCTGTATGCCGCGACCAAAAAGGCCGGCGAGCTGATGGGACATTGCTACAGCCATCTTTACCGGATTCCGACGACCGGCCTGCGGTTTTTCACCGTCTACGGCCCCTGGGGACGGCCGGACATGGCGCTTTACATATTCTCGAAACGTATCCTGGCGGGGGAACCCATTCCGGTTTTCAACAATGGCGCCATGAAGCGGGATTTCACCTATATCGACGATATCATTGCCGGGGTGATCGGCTGCCTGGACCACCCGCCAGAGGATGACGGGTTCTCCGTGCCGCAACGACTCTACAACATCGGCAACAACCGGCCAGAGCCTCTGTTGCGGTGCATCGCCCTACTTGAACAGGCCCTGGGGCGCCAGGCGACCATCAACTTCCAGCCCATGCAGCCGGGCGATGTATCGGAAACGTATGCCGATATCACGGCGATTACCCGCGACATCGGGTATGCCCCAACAACGTCCATCGACGTTGGCGTGCCAAAGTTTGTCGCCTGGTACCGGGACTATCACGGCATGGAATCCCTTTGAGCGTTGAGCGGGGGGGCATCTCCTCGGGCGCCGGGCGGGAATTGCGCCCGTGCCCGAGATCCGGATCAGGCGGCGGCCCGCATCCGGGTAATGAAATCATCGACTTCCCCGCGCAGAACGTTGGCCTGACGTGTCAATTCATTGGATGCCGACAGAACTTGGCTTGACGTGGTGCCGGCCTGTCCGGCGGCCTGGGTCACGGTTACGATGGTGGTCGAGACCTCCTGGGTTCCGGTTGCCGCCTGTTCGACGTTACGGGCGATTTCCTGGGTTGCGACGGTTTGCTCTTCGACCGCCGAAGCGATGGTGGCGGAGATTTCGCTGATCCGGGTGATGGTATCGGTAATGGCCTCGATGGCCACGACCGCCTCGCGGGTCGCGTTTTGCACGGAAGTGACCTGTCGGGTAATCTCATCGGTGGCCCGTGCCGTTTGATTGGCAAGGCTTTTCACTTCGTTCGCGACGACGGCAAACCCCTTGCCGGCCTCGCCGGCGCGGGCCGCCTCGATGGTGGCATTCAACGCCAAAAGATTGGTTTGGCTCGCGATGTCGTTGATCAGTTTCACGACATCGCTGATTTTGCGTGCCGTTTCTGAAAGGCTGCGCATGATTTGGCTGGTTGTCCGACTCTGTCCGACAGCCTCCTCGGCGACGGTGGCCGCACTGGTCACCTGCCGGTCGATTTCCTGGATCGATCCGGCCAGTTCCTCGGCGGCCGAAGCCGCGGTCTGGACATTGGTAGAGGTTTGCCCAACGGCGGCGGCAACCACCGTGGACTGCCGACTGGTTTCTTCGGCAATCTGGGACATAGCCTTGGCATCGGCCTGCATTTGGGTTGCGGCCGCCGACACCGATTGTACCACGGCCTTCACGCTGTTTTCAAAGCCGCTGGCGATCTGGTTGATGAAGTGTTTTTGTTCTTCCTGCTCAACGCGCAGGCGGTTGACTTCAAGAGCGTTGCGCTTGAACACATCGACCGCCCGAGCCATGTCTCCCACCTCATCCCGACGGCTGGTCGCCGGAATGGCAACGCAGGTATCGCCTCTGGACAAGGCAATCATGCACTCTTTCAGGCTGGAGAGCGGTCGGGTGATGCTGCGACTGACCAAGGTGGCAACAATGGCACCCATTGCAAGCGCGGCAGCCAAAAGAATCACCGCCAAGGTCACGATAAAATCGCGTGTTTTTCCGGCATTGTCCATGAAATGCACCCCCTTGTTCATGGCAAAGTCGATCACACTCTGGATGGTCTCGCGCGCCTTCTGGATGCGCTCGCTCCCTTTGGTATCAAGGAGAAGGGTCGCTTCGGTTGTCTTGCCGTCACGCAACAGCCAAGCCACCTCCCGCCGCACCTGTTCGTAATCGTCGAACGCCTGACGGGCGGTCAAAACATCGTGTTGGTCGCCAAGGTAGCGTTCCCCGACGATATCGAAGTTCTTTCTGACCTCGATGGCCCGCTGGTCGGCGTTTTCGATCAGGCGCAAGACATCACGGGACGCTTCGGTATGGAGAGCATCGCGCATGGCAAGCCGTATGGCGAGAATATCAGTTGCTATGGTACGCGCTGCGTTGCTGACGGTAAAGGGATGCCGGTAAAGATTCGTGGTCTGTTCGGCCAGTGTGCGTAAACTGTTGATGGATATGCTGCCCAGGATAGCGGTCAAAAGCAGAACAAGGGCAAAGCCAGCCCCTAAACGAACACCGATTTTCACATTTACCAGCATGGAATACCTCCGTATGGTGACAGCTCCTCCCCCCAAGAAGCACATAAGTATTATTCTCAAATATGGTTCGGCAGTTTTCCTCTTCCAGAGCCATGCCAGCATGACGGGATCAGAAACTTACGATCTTATCGTATGAGGATCGGCGCGTTGCCGCACGGCAGCGGCCCATGAGCGTCAGTCAAGACTGATGCCTGGGGGTATTATGGGGGAGTGCTCCGACGTTCACCCGGGGCAATCCCCTGTGCCCTGGGAGGGCTGTTCCTCCTCTCTGTTCAACCGTTTCCGCAACCGGAGAAGATCAGAGGCGGAAAGGCGC
>WOUV01000004.1 GCA_009773045.1 Rhodospirillaceae bacterium
TGGTTCACGCGCGGCATCCAACGCATCGTCAAAATCATCCAGGCGTGCCTGCCGCTCCCCCGCCTCTGGAAGGTCATTCTAAACTGATGGATGGCCAGGCTTTTCTCCCCTCCATGGCCACGTTTCGCCATCCTGCCGTCAGTTCCGCGCCATTCCCACCTGTTCCATCAAGGCGCCCCGCACCGACTTTTGCAGTTTTTCAAAGGCCCGCACTTCGATCTGGCGCACCCGTTCCCGCGAAATTTCGTAATGCTGACTCAGGTCCTCAAGAGTGGTGGGTGTGTCGCGCAGTCTGCGTTCGATCAGAATATGGCGTTCACGTTCGTTCAAGGTTTTTATGGCGCGTGACAACAACGTGCGCCGCTGTCCCATTTCCTCGAGATCGGCCAGAAGCGTTTCTTGGCTTTCGGTCTCGTCCATCAGGAAATCCTGCCATTCCCCTTCGCCATCCACCCGCATCGGGGCATTGAGCGAGTGGTCGGGGCTGGCCAGGCGTCGGTTCATATGGATCACGTCCCCTTCGGCGACATCCAGCTTTTCAGCGATGAAGCGCACATGTTCGGGTGACAGCTCTCCTTCCTCAATGGCCTGCATCTGGCCTTTGAGTTTGCGCAGATTGAAGAACAGTTTTTTTTGTGCAGCCGTCGTGCCCATTTTCACCAACGACCACGAATGCAGAATGTATTCCTGAATAGCCGCTCGGATCCACCACATGGCATAGGTGGCCAGCCGGAAACCGCGCTCCGGATCAAACCGGCGCACCGCTTGCAAAAGGCCTATGTTCCCTTCCGAAATGACATCTCCTATGGGCAGACTATACCCACGGTACCCCATGGAGATTTTTACGACTAGGCGCAGGTGACTTGTCACGAGCGTGTGGGCCGCATTAACATTTCCGTTATCCTTGTAGTTCTTTGCAAGCGCATATTCTGCCTCCTGTGTGAGCATTGGAAACTTGCGGATCTCCTGAAAATAGTGACTGAGATTATTCTCAGGCATCACTATGAAGTTCGGGGAATATGCAGTCATGCCAATCTCTCCATTGAAAGCTGGGAGGGCCTGCCCAGACCGCGGTGGTATGTTCTCATACCTCCGTATAACGGTAGCGCCCCCTTCATGATAGGTCAAACAATAGCATAGCTTTATAGTCGGGTATATAAAAACTTATTTAGATCCCAAGGAGCTTATTAGCTCGTTGATATCAAAGGGTAATGTGCTCTTAAAACACAGTCTCTCGTGCGTTCGGGGATGACAAAAACCGATCAAATATGCGTGAAGAGCCTGACGCGGGAAGGTTTGCAGGGTGGATGCCGCACCCCGCGGCAGAGACCGCAACAGGTGGGAACGTGTGTAAACCGAATCCCCGACCAACGGATGTCCGACTGAAGTCATATGCACTCTGATCTGGTGTGTGCGGCCCGTTGCCAGGCGGCATTCAACCAGGCTTGCCAGCCGGCCAAAAATGCATTCCGTCCAATAACGCGTCATCGCCGGTTTGCCACCGTTCCTGACCACGGCCATTTTCTTGCGATCGACGGGATGACGTCCGATATTTCCTTCGACCATACCCGACGATGGATTCGGAATCCCCCACACCACGGCCTTGTAAGCCCGTTCCACACGGCGCTCGGCAAACTGGGCGGCAAGACCATGGTGGGCAAGATCGTTTTTGGCCGCCACCAGAAGACCGCTCGTGTCCTTGTCAAGACGATGCACGATGCCCGGACGCCTGACGCCGCCCACTCCGGAAAGCTGGTCCCCGCAATGGGCCAGCAGCGCATTGACCACGGTCGACGCCGGAGTCCCGGGGGCGGGATGCACCACCAGGCCGGCAGGTTTATCGATGACGATCACATCTGCATCCTCATAGACGATCGCCAGCCCGATCGCCTGGGGTTCGGGGCGGGCGGGTACGGGGGCGGGCACAATGACGCACACACGCTGTCCGGCCCGCAGCCGGTGCGCCGGCTCCCGGACCGTTGTCTGTTCCACCGTCACCTGCCCTGCGAGGATCAAGGCCTTCAGGCGCGAGCGCGACAGTCGCTCCCCCCCGCACTGATCCAGCCGTAAACCGATTTGCTCCGGTGCAACGGTCACCGTAAATATAAAGGGTTTGTCTTCCCCGGCGGTCATGCCAAACTCCAGTGCACAGCGTTCAATCACTGTCAGGAACGACACGTGCCCCACGATCGTACCCTCAGGACGGTAAAAATTTTGGTCACTGTGATGACCGTGGTGATTCTCATGGGCCTTGGTTTCGTGGCCTATGGCCTGCTGGTCCGGGGCGATGGTTCCGGTGAAAGGACAGAGACGGCCCGGTCTTTTGGAACGGTCGTGCTGGATCAGCCGGCCGGCACCCGAATCGCGGACGTGACGGGGACCGGACACCATATGCTGTTGCATCTTGAAGGCGGGGAACAGAGAGAACGAATCGCCGTCATCGATCTTTCCTCTGGCCGCGTGCTGGGTTTCATCACTGTGGCCCCCGTGCCGTGATTCCGGTGTCGCACGCCCTGTTTCTTTCTTTGAGCCGGAACGATTGCCACCGGATTCGGACCGCCGTCGCCACTGCCTACCCCGCCGAGGGGTGCGGCCTTTTGGCCGGCGTGACCGAAGGGACAGCGTGCTGGCGGGTCACCCGGGTGGTCCCAACCCGCAACCTGCTGACACAAAGGGACCGTTTCGAGGTTGACCCGGCAGCCCGTTTTGCCTTGATGCGGGATGTGCGCGGTGGATCGGAACGGCTGATCGGCCACTACCATTCCCACCCCGACGGGCCGGCCTGCCCTTCCGCGACCGATCGTGCCATGGCGTTCGAGCCGGAATTGATCTGGGTGATCGTTGCCGTTGCCAACGGCCGGGCGGAAACCATCAAGGCCTATCGTCTGGGCGGTCCGACCATCCATCCCGTGACGATCATCACCCCACCTGAAAGAAGCCGGCGCTTCCAGGGAAGCCACGATGAAGGCGCAACACGTTGAAAGCGGCCTCACCCTCCCTTTCCATCCGGCCCTTTCCGTCCGGCCTTTCCCGTCCGGATCAGGCACGACCACGGTGGGAAAAGATCACAAAAACTTGACCAGCGCGGCGATGGCCCCCACCGCCACTGTCAGCATGGCCCCCAGCTTGATCGTCAGGCGCTGTTCCATCTCGCGCATCTCTGCCCTGACCTCGCGAATCTCGGCCTTGGCCTCCGCGCGGGCGGCGCCGATCTCGACCATCAGGCGCTGTTCCATCTCGCGCATCTCGACCCTGACCTCACGAATCTCGGCCTTGACCTCCGCGCGGGCGGCGCCGATCTCGACCATCAGGCGCTGGTCCATCTCGCGCATCTCGACCCTGACCTCACGAATCTCGGCCTTGGCCTCCGTGCGGGCGGCGCCGATCTCGACCATCAGGCGCTGGTCCATCTCGCGCATCTCAGCACTCAGGCGCTGTTCCGATTCGCGCACGTCGGTTTTCGTGGCCAGATCCGAATCGATCGAGGCTTCCTTGATGGCCTCCGTGATCGCATTGGCATGTTCTTCGGAAATCCCCCCCTTGCGCAGGTGATGGGCGAATTTTAACGTGTCAAAGGCAACAGCAAGCGCCATGGGGAATTCTCCCTGTTTCTCCCTTCATCATGAGGCCGGAACGCGGGGGAGTCAAGAAACCCTCTTGACGGTCAATTGACAGGACCGGACGTTATTCTACGAGATGCCAGGCGTTTTCGGAGGGTTCGACGTCTTCAGTGGCACGATAGGCTCGTCACACAGAACCACCCGGTCCTTCCCGTTCTGCTTTGCCGTATACATGCGACGGTCGGCCCGCTCCACCAGCATCTGCCAGGACACGCACGCATCAGCCATGCGTTCGGCCACGCCGATGCTGGCCGTTTGCGCCCGCCCATCGGGTCGTTGTCCCAGCCCCTGAACCCGCAGACGCCCCAGACCGTGGGCAACCCCCTCGCAATCGGTGAAGGGCATGATGACCAGAAACTCCTCGCCCCCCCACCGCACCAGAACATCATTGCGGCGCAAAACAGTTCGCAAGGCTTCGGCGGTCCGACGCAAGGTGTGGTCGCCTTCCTCGTGACCAAAGCCGTCGTTGATCGACTTGAAGTTGTCAAGGTCGAAAAAGGCCACGGCAATGGGCTTGTCACTGCGCACCGCCGCGGAGAACATGAGATCCAAAATCTCCTCTCCCACCCGCCGGGTATAGGCACGGGTCAGGGCATCCCGGGCCGACTGGTTGACGAGGGAGGTCATGAAATGGAGCTGGCTCATGCCCGCCGCCGTTGCCGTCACCAGCAATAAAAACAACAACCAAAGCGCGCCCACAACGGAATTGAACGGAAGAATCGAATACCCGCCCATGACTCCGCCAAACATGGCGAGAATCATTGGCAAAGCGTAAATACCACCCTCGAACAACGTTATGGGGAATATGGCCAGACTCGCCACCATGATATAGGGCAGAAACTGATAGCCCGCCGCCACCGTTTGCGCCATTTCGCCGGACGGCGCATAAAAATCAAGAAGGTGCTGGGATGCCAGAAAAAAAACGGTTGGAATCAGCTGCACGGCGGCCAGGCTGAACAGGGCACGGCGGATATTTTCGCTTTTGCGAAAGGACCACAGAATGCCGGCAAATCCCACCGTTGCAGCGCCCCGCAGGGCCGCCAGCCATCCCCACAACGGCCACGGAAAAATCGCAAGGTCAACCAGAATCCACATCGGAGTCAGAACAGCAAACACCGCGGCGATCAACTGCACCCGCGAGATCATCAAGTGGGCGCGCCGTTGGCGCACCAGCAACGAATGACGTTCCGGCGACAAAAGCTCTCCCACGACATCGGGAGTCACCTCGCCCAGAAACTTGGTTGCGAATTCCTGGATCACCCCCCTGCCGCCCCCTTGCGCTTTCCCTTGATTTCGCCGGAACGTGTTGTTTTCTGTCTGCTCGCGGCGTTCTTTTCTTTTTCACCGGTGTGCCCCGGGCGCCGTCTGATTGATCGTTTTCATTGCATGGAAATGGTACAAAATACAACAAATGTTTCTTGTCAACCGGCACCCGTTTTCCCGCACAGTGTTTTGACAGGAGGTCCGGGTGGAGGCCAAGCCATTGATCTATATCGTTGCCGGAGAACCTTCGGGCGATCTTTTGGGCGCCCGGCTGATGGCGGCCTTGCGGCGCGAAGCGGGGGGAAACGTCTGTTTCGCCGGCGTCGGGGGCGAGAACATGGCCGGCGAAGGACTGTCCAGTCTGTTCGATCTGGCCGACATCGCCGTCATGGGATTTTGGGAAGTGCTGCCGCGGGTGCCGCGGGTGCTGCGGCGGGTGCGGGAAACCGTGGCCGACATCGCCCGTCGCCGCCCGGCGGTGCTGGTCACAATCGATTCCTGGGGTTTCACCGGCCGGATCAACCGCGCTGTTCGTGCCCTGGATCTTCCCCTGGCGCAGATTCATTACGTCGCTCCCATGGTCTGGGCCTGGGGGGAGCGGCGGGCGGCCCGGATGGCTGGCTCCATAGACCACCTGATGACCCTGTTCCCGCACGAGCCGGCCTATTTCGAACGGGTCGGCGTGCTGGCCACCTGGGTTGGCCACCCGGTCATTGAAGGCAGCACCGGCGATGGTCCGGCGTTCCGCCACCGTCACGCGATCGCCGAGACGGCGCCGGTGTTGTGCGTGCTGCCGGGCAGCCGGCAGGGCGAAGTCAAACGGCTTTTGCCGGTCCTGGCGGAAACGGTGCGGCGGCTGGTCCTGTGCCGGCCCGATCTGCGGGTCGTGGTGCCAACCGTCGCCACGGTGGCTGAAACGGTTGCGGCGGCGGTGCGGAACTGGCCGGGACCGCCGGTCATGGTGTTTGCCGACAAATACGATGCCTTTGCCGCCGCCGACATGGCGCTTGCCGCGTCGGGGACGGTGGTGCTGGAGTTGGCCCTGGCCGAGGTGCCGATGGTGGTGACCTACACGGTCTCTCCGGTATCGGCCTGGCTGTTTCGCCGTTTGAGCCGGGTTGGCTTCGTCACCCTGATCAACCTGCTGGTGGACCGTCTGGTGGTGCCGGAATTTTTGCAGGAGCGCTGTCGGCCGGATCTGCTGGCAGAAGCGGTGGAGACGCTGTTTGACAGCGCCTCCGCCCGGGCGATCCAGCAGGCGGGATGCCGCGAAGCCCTTGCGCGCCTGGGTGGCGGCGGCGGCGCCCCGTCCCCCAGCATCCGCGCCGCGCGACTGGTGCTTGAACGGGCACTGAAAACGCCGTAAGGCATTCCATGGGGATCAAAAGGCATGAAACGGAAATGAAACGGAAGAGGACAAAACATCGCCTGCTGACGGCAGCGGTTCTCGTGTTCCTGGCAATGCCCCTCCTCTGTCAGGCGCAAGGCAGCGTCGATGCCCTGATCGAAGAGCGCAAGCAATTGGTCAAGGAGTACAAGAAGGCATCGCAGGAGCTGCAATTCACGATCAGCGAACAGAAAATTGCCCTTGAGCAGCTTAAAACCAGCATCGCCCGCAAAAGCCTTGGCAAGAAAAAAGAGCCGACGCCCGGCCAGGAAGACCCCGACGCCGCCAAGATCCGCGATACGGTTGCCAAACAGGTCAAACAGCGCGAACCGGCGGAACGGCGGAAAAAGGATGTCGGCTTGCGCTTGCGGGACAATCTTCTTAAAATCCGCAAGCTCCGACTCGATGAACAGAAACGGGCATTGCGCGAGGCGGGAGGATGAACGGAGACACGGCGCCATGATCCCAACGGCACTGCCGGTGATTTTTATTCTCAACGGCCCCACCCTCAACATGCTGGGCCTGCGTGAACCCGCGGTTTACGGTTCCGAAACCCTGGCCGATATCGAGGCCGCCTGTCATCGCCGGGCCGTTCTTTTGAACCTTGCCGTCGATTTCCGCCAAAGCAACCACGAGGGCGATCTCGTGACATGGGTCCAGGACGCCCGCGCCCATGCCGCCGGCATCATCCTCAACGCCGGCGCCTACACCCACACCTCGGTCGCCCTCCATGATGCCATCCGGGCGAGCGAGCGGCCGGTGATCGAGGTGCACCTGTCCAATATCCACGCCCGCGAATCCTTCCGCTACCATTCATACATCACCCCGGTGGCCGCGGGGATCATCGCCGGATTCGGCGGTCAGGGGTACGTGCTGGCCCTTGAGGCGCTGGAGGGGATTCTGGCACGGACGAAAACGGGCGGGCAGCATTCATGAACACCCCTCCCCAGCCGATCCTCCGGCCACTGACGGCAGAGGTGCTTCTTCATGCCTACACCATCGGCCTTTTTCCCATGGCCCGCAGCCGGCATGACCTCAGGCTTTACTGGGTTGATCCACAACGACGCGGCATCATACCCCTTGACGCCTTCCATGTTTCAAGAAGCCTGATGAAGGTTTTGAAAAAGGAGCCGTTCGACATCCGTTGCGATACCGCCTTTGCCGATGTCATGCGGGGCTGTGCCCAACGCGCCAGCACCTGGATCAATGGCGACATCATGGGACTGTATGAAAATCTGTTCCACCGGGAGCATGCCCATTCGGTGGAGGCCTGGCGGGGGGGGCATCTGGTGGGCGGGTTGTATGGCGTGGCCATCGGGGCGGCCTTTTTTGGTGAAAGCATGTTTTCGCGCGAGACGAATTCTTCCAAGGTCGCCCTGTGTCATCTCGTGGCACGCTTGAGGGGGGCAGACTATCGGTTGCTCGATACCCAGTTTCTCACGCCGCACCTTGCGCATTTCGGCGCCGTTGAAATTTCGCGTTCCGCGTATCTGCACCGTCTGACGGAAGCCCTGGCCTACCAGGCACGGCCCTTCTGTGCGGCGGTGCCGGTCCCGGTTTCCGAATTGTTGTGGCACTCCAGCAGCCAAAGGTCGTAAACCGAATGTTCCATGGCCGACAGGGCGGGGCTTGAGGCGAACATCCAGCCTCGGAACACATCGGTTGCCGGTTCCCCCGGCTTGACCTCCCAGACGTCCAGGAAGGCGGCGTTTTCCGGTGTTTCGGTCGGCGGGCGGAGGACACAGGCGCGCACGATCACCCGCAACGTGCTGCCCTCGATACTGAAGGTTTGCCCGACCGGCGCCTCGATGACGGAAACCCGCGCCACCACCTTGTCAAGCCAGCGCAAAACCGCGGTATCGGCCGGAATTTCAGACGCGAAAACCCCCGTCCCCAGAATCAGAATCGCACACCCGATCAGGGTGCCGCGCACACCGTTACCGGGTCTCATCATGGTCCTGAGTCGCAAGGAAGATGATTTCGCTGACCATTTCTTCCAGCGATTTGAAATCCTTCGTTTTCGCCACTCCTTCTCCTGCGGCCAGACGTTCCACCGCACGGCCAGGCTCCAGCCGCACATACTTGCCACCCAGCAGTCCTTCGCTGGCGATGGTGGCCACCGTGTCTCGGGGCAGGGACACGTCCAGCTTGATCACCATGTGCACCACGGCCTCGAACGTCACCGGGTCCAGCACCTGAGCGGTAACGGTCCCTACCTTGATGCCGGAAACGCGCACATCGGCCCCCGCCTGTAGGCCGCCGACCTTGGCAAAGACGGCGCGAATCGGATATCCCTCCACCGGCAGAAGGCCGGACGTGGTATAAGCGAAAACCAGAAAGAATGCCGCCACCAGCAGCACAACCGCCCCTAGAATCGCTTCAATCGGGTTTCTGCCCATGCCATACTCTTGTTTCAAGGTTCTTCGGGAACGAGGCATGCGAAATCATTGCTCTTTTCTCCCCCCTTTATTCTCACTGCTCCAGAGGCACCATGACCGCCGCCGCCGGCCGCCTTTCCCTCCCCTCATTTCCGCCCGTGGCGCGCATCCTGACGCGGGCGAGGATGCGCTCCAAAAGATCGTCCAGCAGAATGGCATCCTGGGTGTAGCGCATTGTACCGCCCGGTGGAATCGCCCGTTCCGATCCCCCGGGCAGAATCTCAATGAATTTCGGTCCTAAAAGACCGTCGGAGTGGATGGCCGCCGCGCTGTCCTCTGGCAGGACGATGTGTGCGGCCATGTGCAGGGTGACCGCCACCTGATAGTGTTCACTCAGGACATGACCACGGACCCGCCCCACCGGCACACCGGCCAGACGCACCTCCGCCCCCCGCACAAGGCCATCGCTGCGGTTGAAACGCGCGACCACCGCATAGCCGTCGTTTCCTTCCCCTTCCACCGCGCGAAAGCCATAGACTCCCCCCATCACGCCCGTGCCCAAGGCCAGCACGAGAACCCCCACCCAGATTTCCCGGTCCATGCGGTCTTTCATGGAGGGGCCATCACGGATTGGAAGGCCGCCAGGCCTCGTAATCTCCCGTGCTCTGGGCGCGTTGCCCGCCCCGATCCTCGTGACCGGCGGGAAGGTAATGATTGGGCGTGCCGGTCAGATTGGGCAGATGTGCTTTCTGCCACGGTTTCGGTCCGACGTTCGTCAGCGGCGCATCGACCGTATAATGCAACCACGCATGCCATTCGGGCGGCACTTTCGAGGCTTCCGCCTGGCCGTTGTAAAGAACCCAGCGGCGTTCCCGTCCCTGGCGGATCGATCCCTGGTAATAGCGGTTGCCATGGGCATCGGTCCCAACGGGCTTGCCCCTGAGCCAGGTGAAAAGACGTGTCCCGATGGTCATGCCCGAATGCTCCCCTTTCGCCGAGTGTCCCACTCTCCCTGTGTATAAACCGTGCGCCCTGTTCCGTCTACAAAAACAAAAGCCCCCCCATCAGAAGCAGGGAGAGAACGAACGCTCCCCCCGCCACCACGGGTTTGGCGAAATGCAGCGGGGGTTTTGCGCGGTCCGCGGGCCAGGGTTTGTCGCCGGTGATCATGGGCATAATCAAATTCTCCCCTTTGGCGACAAGATAAAACAAATTGGCCAGAACATGCACGCCGATCAAGGCCAGCAGCCCGTTGAAAACCACCTTGTGGAGGGAGGTCAAGGCGTTGCTGGTTTCTTCCGAAACAAGGTGGGCCAGCGGTCCCTTGGTATAGATGTCATCATTGGCAAACAAACCGCTGGCGCCTTGCACAGCCAGCGCCGCCAACATGAACACGACCGCAAGCCCTCCCGCCGGATTATGCCCCACGACCGGCACGGGGGAAGACGCGGCCTGCCGCAAACCGGCAAGATAGGCAAGGACCGCCCGCGGTCCGCGCACGAAATGGCTGAAACGGGCGGTTGTGCTGCCGATGACCCCCCACAGAAGACGAAAAACGATCACGGTCAGCACGGCAACGCCGCTGGCCGTATGCACCGCCATGATTCCTGCCTTGCCCGAAAACCAGCTGATCCCCACCAGAACGACCAAAGACCAATGGAACAGACGTGTCGGCCCATCCCATATCCGCAACCGGGTATAGTGTTCGTGACTGTTGTGCAGGGTCATGGTGCCGTTGTTTTTCAGGAGCGCCCTTTATCTTTACATCCGTTGATGGATCGGCTTGAACGGTCGCAGTCCCTGGCCGCTGTAGAGCTGACGCGGACGGCCGATTTTCTGGCTGGGGTCTTCGATCATCTCGTTCCACTGGCTGATCCAGCCGACGGTGCGGGCCAGGGCGAACAGAGCCGTGAACATGGCCGTTGGAATCTCCATCGCCTTGAAAATGATGCCGGAATAAAAGTCCACGTTGGGATAAAGCCGCCGTTCAACGAAATACTCATCGCTCAGCGCGATCCGTTCCAGCTCCATCGCCACTTCCAGAAGGGGATCGTCCGTTTTGTCCAGTTCTCCCAGCACTTCGTGGGCCGTCCGCCGCATGATGCTCGCCCGCGGATCATAATTCTTGTACACCCGATGGCCAAAGCCCATAAGACGAAAGGAATCGCTTTTGTCTTTGGCACGACGGATGTAGTCGGGAATGTGCCGCTTGTCGCCGATTTTTGTCAGCATGTTCAGCACGGCCTCGTTGGCCCCACCGTGGGCCGGTCCCCACAGCGAGGCGATGCCGGCGGCGATGCAGGCAAAGGGATTGGCCCCCGACGATCCCGCCAGCCGCACGGTGGAGGTGGAGGCGTTCTGTTCGTGATCGGCATGCAAGATCAGAATCCGGTCCATGGCCTTGGCCAGAATCGGATTGACCTTGTAGGTCTCGCACGGAGTGGCGAACATCATGTGCAGGAAGTTCTCGGCATAGCGCATTTCGTTGCGGGGATAAATGAACGGCTGCCCCATGGCATACTTATAGGCCCACGCGGCGATGGTTGGCATTTTCGCCACCAGACGGTACGAGGCGATCATCCGCTGACGTGGATCGCTGATATTAAGACTGTCGTGATAAAACGCCGACAGCGCCCCCACTACGCCACACATTACCGCCATCGGGTGCGCATCGCGCCGGAATCCACGATAGAGATAGGCAATCTGTTCGTGCAGCATCGAATGATAGGTGATGTCGTGCTCGAACTTTGTTTTCTCTGCCGCCGTCGGTAATTCACCCTTCAGGAGCAGATAGGCGACTTCCATGAAGTCGGAATGCTCGGCCAGATCCTGAATGGCGTACCCACGGTACAACAGAATGCCTTCTTCACCATTGATGAAGGTGATTTTCGATTCGCAACTTCCGGTCGAGGTAAAGCCCGGATCGAACGTGAAATAACCGGTATCGGTGTACAAATGACGGATATCGATCACATCCGGTCCCACAGACCCCCGTATGACGGGCATGTCATAGGACGTGCCACGGGCGTGATCGACCAACGTCATATGAGCATGTTGCGTTGCGGCGTTTTTTTCGTTCATGGCGCCCTGATCCCAAGGATTCGAGTTTTCTGGAGGAGATATGGAGAATGGGCAAGCCCGTTTCCACGCCTTATTTTCTTCATATATTCCCTTCCTTTCGCATTACATCGTTCAGCCGGGCACGGGTTTCTTCCTGCCCCAGGATGTGCATGACCTCGAACAGGGGCGGGGAAATGGTCGCACCCGTCAACGCGGCGCGCAACGGCTGGGCCAGCTTCCCAAGGGCAAGCCCTTTGCCTTCGGCAAGAAGGCGAAAGTTTTCCTCCAACCCCCGGGCGGTCCACGGTCCGGCGTGGGCGGCAATCAGCGCCGCCAGTTCGGCCAGAAAAGCGGGATCGCAGGCCGCAAGCTGCTGGCGCGCCGTGTCGCTCAGCGGAATCGGACGCGGGCGCACATAGAACAGCGCGGCTTCGGCGAGTTCCGTCACCGTGCGCGCCCGCACTTTCAGGGAAGCCATGGCGGCCCGCAAACGGTCCAGCCCCCTGTCCTCCATCGGGCCTCCCAGAAGGGTTTCAAGGAGTGGCCGGATGTGTTTAACCAGGCGGGCATCGTCGGCCTCGCGCAGGTAGTGGGCGTTCAGGGCGGTGAGTTTCACAAGGTCGAAACGCGCGGCGCCGCGGCCGACGTCCGTGATGTCGAACCAGGCGATGGCCTGTTCGGTGGTGAAAATCTCCGCATCCCCATGGCCCCAGCCCAGACGGACAAGATAGTTGCGCATGGCCTCCGGCAGGAAGCCCACCCGGTAGGCCTCGACCCCCAGGGCGCCGTGCCGTTTCGACATCTTGGCGCCATCGGCGCCGTGAATCAGCGGGATATGGGCAAATCGCGGCGCCTCCCACCCCATGGCCTGAGAGATCTGGCTCTGGCGGAAGGCGTTGGTCAGGTGGTCATCGCCCCGGATCACGTGGGTAATGCCCATGTCGTGATCGTCCACCACGACCGAAAGCATATAGGTGGGCGTGCCATCGGCCCGCAAAAGAACCATGTCATCGAGCTGTTCATTGGCGACTCGGACCCGTCCCTGAACCAGATCGTCGATGATCGTTTCCCCTGCCCGCGGTGCCCGCAGACGGATCGTCGGCGCGATTCCCGCGGGGGTCTCCCCGGCATCGCGGTCACGCCAACGGCCATCGTATCCGGCCGGCCGGCCGGCCTGGCGGGCGGATTCGCGCATGGCGGCCAGTTCTGCGGGGGTGCAATAGCAGCGGTAGGCCAGGCCACGTTCCAGCAAAAAATGCGCAACGGCAGCGTGGCGGGCCGCTCGCGCGAACTGGAACACCGCCTCGCCATCCCATGTGAGGCCAAGCCATTGCAAGCCGGCAAAGATCGCTTCCACCGCCTCGGGCGTCGAGCGGGCACGGTCGGTATCCTCGATTCGCAGATGAAACCGTCCCCCGTAACGGCGGGCATAGAGCCAATTGAACAGGGCCGTCCGCGCGCCGCCGATATGAAGAAAGCCCGTGGGCGAGGGGGCAAAACGGGTGATCGGGATCACGGTGTGTGTCATGACAGAAGAAGTTCCACAGATGTTCTGGGCACAAGGTATTTCCTAGCTAACATATTTTCATCCCGTGACCAAAGGTTTGCTTCGCAATCATGAGAATTTGTTTGTTAACATATCAGCGAGTGGCGCCAGGGGTGAAACGATCCGTATCCTTGCACCATCAGAACCGCCGTGCCGTGGCGGAAACTCCCGTCGAACGGGCCGACCGGTAGACCGACCGGAGGGAAGGAAGCGCCATGTCCGCCGTGCTCAACGCCCTTGTGCATACACTGACCGCCCTGCCGGCCCACCATCTGTTCGGGCGGGTGACCGCCGTTCAGGGTCTGCTGGTGGAGGCGGGCGGACTCCATGGAACCCTGTCGGTGGGGGACCGGGTGGCCTTGTCGGCCCGCGCCAGCCGCCAGGTGTTGTGCGAGGTGGTTGGATTTCGTGCGGAGCGTGTTCTGCTGATGCCCTTCGAAGCCCTGGACGGCGTTGGACTGGGCACTCGGGCCGAGATGGCCGAGTCCGCCCCCGCCCTGTATCCCACCAAAGCGTAGCAGGGGCGCGTCATCAACGCCATGGGGCAGCCCATCGATGACAAGGGGCCTTTACCCGGGGGGGAGAGAGCCTATTCCATCCGCAACCGTCCGCCGCCAGCCCACACCCGCCAGCGGGTGGGGACCAAGGTCGATTTGGGCGTGCGGGCCATCAACACTTTTTTGACCTGCTGCCGGGGGCACAACGCATGGGCGTTTTCGCCGGCTCAGGCATCGGCAAATCGACGCTGCTGGCGATGATGGCACGCAACACCTCGGCGGATATCAACGTTCTCGGCCTCGTTGGCGAGCGCGGGCGTGAGGGACGCGAGTTCATCGAAGACGATCTTGGGGCGGAGGGCATGGCCCGCAGCGTGGTGGTGCTGGCCACCGCCGACGAAGGGCCGCTGATGCGGCGCCAGGCGGCCTATGTGACCGTGACGGTGGCCGAATATTTTCGCGATCAGGGATTGAACGTTCTGTGCATGATGGACAGCGTGACGCGCTTTGCCATGGCCCAGCGCGAAATCAGCCTTGCCGCCGGCGAGCCGCCCGCAACCCGCGGCTATACCCCCACCGTCTTTGCCGAACTGCCACGCCTGTTGGAGCGGGCCGGTCCCGGCACGGAGGCAAGTGGTGGCAGCATCACCGGTCTTTTCACCGTGCTGGTCGAAGGCGATGACCATAATGAACCCATCGCCGATGCCGTGCGCGGCATTCTGGACGGGCACATCGTTCTTGATCGTTCCATCGGCGAGCGGGGCCGCTACCCGGCCGTCAACATTTTGCGCAGCGTGTCCCGCACCATGCCGGGCTGCAACAGCGAGGCCGAGAATCTGGTGGTCGGCACCGCCCGCAAGCTGTTGTCCACCTATGAGGACATGGCCGAGTTGATCCGCCTTGGGGCCTATCGGCCGGGCACCAATCCGGATGTGGATGTGGCCATCCATTATTATTCCGCCTTGGAAGGCTTTTTGTCCCAGCGCAAAACGGAAAAAACCGATCTTGCGAGCGGGTACAAGATGCTGGCCGAAATCCTTGACAATGGCCCGTTGAACCGGGGATGAACCATGCGTAAATCCAAAAAGGGACTTGTCTTGCGGTTTGCCGCCTGCTAGAAGAAAGGCGCGCGGGGGGTGTAGCTCAGTCGGTTAGAGCGCCGGCCTGTCACGCCGGAGGTCGCGGGTTCGAGCCCCGTCACTCCCGCCATTCTGCAAAAAGCCCCACCTCGGGGGCGTGGAATTACCGTCATGTCTTCCGTCGTGGATTCTTCGGTCCTCCATCCCCTGTGGTACCGGTGGGGGTGGGGCGTTCTGGCGCTGATGACGGGCCTGGTCCTGCTCACCTTTCCAGATTATGGCATCACCATTGATGAGTGGACCGAAGACGTGTATGGCCGGCTGCTGCTGGCCTGGTACAAAACGTTCGGGGCCGATCGGCGGGCTTTTGCCTATCAGGATTTATATCTTTATGGCGGCTGGCATACGGCCCTGGTGGCGGCGGTGGCCGAAAGACTGCCGTTTTCGACCTTCGAGACTCGCCACCTGGTGGGGGGCCTCACGGGGGTGATGGGCCTTGCCGGCGGCTGGTTTCTCGCCCGGCAGCTTTTGACGCCGCGCGGGGCGTTCCTGGCGCTGGTGCTGACCGCGGCTGGCCCGGAGGTGTTCGGCAATCTGTTCAACAATCCCATGGATCTGCCGTTCCTGACCGCCATGACCTGGACCACGGCCCTGACGGTGCGGATGGGGACGGATCCGGCAGGGAGAATACGGAACGGAGCGCTGGCGGGGCTGGCCGCGGGCATTACCCTTGGCACCCGGATCGGCGGGCTGATGCTGTTCGTGCCCGTGGTGGTGGGATGGAGCGTCCGTCTGCTCCAAGGCACGGTATGGGGAAAGGCGGAGTCGCCCCCACATCTTTTGGGGCGGGGTGTGATTTCCGTCGCGGTCATGGCGGTGATGGCGTGGGGAGTCACGCTGCTGTGTTGGCCGTGGGCGCTGGAAGCACCGATCACGCACCCCTGGCAGGCGTTCCGGCATTTTACAACCATGCCGTTCGACCTTACCGTTCCCTTCTGGGGGCAACAGGTGCGAACGACGGATTTGCCCTGGTATTACATCCCGGGATTCATTGCGGTGCGGGCGCCCGAACTCATGGGGCTTCTGCTGGTGCCCGCGCCCGTGCTGGCGCTGCGGCGGTGGCGGAAGGTGAACGTCGCCTGGGCCGTTTTCCTGACCGCGTTGCTGTTCCCACCGCTTTATATCATTGTGACCCACAAGGTCATTTATGACGGGATTCGGCATCTGTTGTTCCTGTGGCCGCTGCTCGCCATTGCCGCGGCGGCGGTGCTGGACCACCTGATTGGACACTGGCCCCGGGTGTGGAGAAAACCGGCGTTGGGGGGCCTTGTCCTGTATGCCCTGTTCCATGTCGGCCTGCTGGTGGCGTATCATCCCTATCAGTCCATCTATTTCAATGCCCTGGCGGGGGGGCTGGCGGGGGCGGAAGGGCGCTTTGAGACCGACATCTGGGCCGCCGCCGTGAAAGAAGCCATCACCACTCTGACGGTCCGGATCAAAACCACGGAAGGACCCTCCGCGTTGCAAAAAGAATACCGGATTTACGTCTGCCTGCCCTATCGGGACACGACCGCCATCATGCCCAGAGCCTGGAAAGATAGCGACGATTGGGACGATGCCGATTTCGTGGTGGCGCCCGTGCGTTTCCCCTGCCCGCATCCGATCACCCCGTGGCCTGTCCTGGGGCGAGTCGAACGTTTCGGAGTGACTCTCGCAACCATCGTGGATAAACGCATTCCCGTCTCTCCCAAAGCCCCATAACCGGGTGTCTCCATGTCCCATGCCGCTTTCGTACACCTTCGCGTCCACACCGCCTATTCCCTGTCGGAGGGCGCGATCAAGATCAAGGATCTAGTCCGGCTGTGCAAAGACATGGCCATGCCGGCGGTGGCCATCACCGACACGGGGAATCTGTTCGGCGCGCTTGAATTTTCCCTGGCCTGTGCGGAGGCCGGCATTCAACCCATCATCGGCTGTCAGCTCGCCTTCAAACGGGAGAAAACGAGTGATGGGCGCCGATTCCACGACTGGCGCACGGTTGAACCGGTGGTGGTGCTGGTGCAGAACGAAACCGGTTATGCCAATCTGTTGAAACTCGTGAGCCATGCCTATCTGCACGGCAAGGAAGACTCTCCACACGTATCGCTTGCGGATCTGGACGGCCGGAGCGAGGGGCTTGTATTGCTGACGGGGGGTGCCGGCGGGCCGGTGGGCCGGCTGCTGGCCGCCAACCAGCCGGACAAGGCAAAGCTCCTGCTGGAGCGCTTGGCCCGCCTGTTCCAGGGCCGCCTTTATGTGGAAATCCAGCGCCACGGCATGCCGGAGGAAGAGCGCACCGAAGCCTCGATGATCGCTCTTGCCTATGCGCTTGATCTGCCGCTGCTGGCCACCAATGAACCTTTTTTCGCCACCCCCGACCTGTATGAAGCCCACGATGCGTTGTTGTGCATCGCCGGCGGCGCCTATCTTGTGCAGGAAGACCGCCGGCGGCTGACGGCCGCACACCATTTCAAGCCGGCGAACGTCATGCAAGAACTGTTCGCCGACCTGCCGGAGGCCGTTGACAATACCCTGCACGTCGCGCGGCGGTGCGCCTTCATGGTCGAAAAGCGCAAGCCGATCCTGCCCCCATTCAAGACCGATTCGGGATGGAGCGAAGACAAGGAATTGCGTGCCCGCGCCCGCAAGGGATTGGAAAAACGCCTGGACGTCCTTGCCAAAAACCCGGATGCCGGCGCCGGGAACGTCAAGGCCTATCGGGAACGGCTGGATTATGAACTCGACATCATCGGGCAGATGGGTTTTCCCGGCTACTACCTGATCGTCTCCGACTTCATTCAGTGGGCCAAGGCAAACGGCATCCCGGTGGGACCGGGGCGCGGCTCGGGCGCCGGGTCCCTGGTGGCCTGGGCGGTGGACATCGTCGATCTCGACCCCTTGCGGTTCGGGCTTTTGTTCGAACGGTTCCTCAATCCGGAGCGGGTGTCCATGCCCGACTTCGACGTCGATTTCTGTCAGGAACAGCGGGACCGGGTCATCCGTTACGTGCAAGACAAATACGGCTTCATGAACGTGGCCCAGATCATCACCTTCGGCAAGCTCCAGGCACGGGCCGTGCTGCGCGACGTGGGGCGGGTGTTGCAGATGCCCTATGGCCAAGTGGACCGCATATGCAAACTCGTTCCCAACAATCCGGCTCATCCGGTCTCGCTTCAAGAGGCGATCGCCGCCGAACCCAGGCTGCGCGAGATGGAATCCACCGAACCGGTGGTCGCCCGCATGCTGGACATCGGCATGAAGCTTGAAGGGCTGTACCGGCACGCCTCCACCCACGCCGCCGGGGTGGTGATCGGGGATCGCAGCCTGGATGAACTGGTACCGCTGTACCGCGATCCGCGATCGGACATGCCGGTGACGCAGTTCAACATGAAATGGGTGGAAAGCGCCGGCCTTGTGAAATTCGACTTTCTGGGCCTCAAGACCCTGACCGTCCTTGCTCAGGCCGCCCTGTTGATCAAACGGACGAAAAAGGTATCGATCGACCTTGCCAACCTGCCGCTCCAGGATCAAGCGACCTTCCGCATGCTGGCCAAAGGCGATACGAGCGGGGTGTTCCAGCTTGAAAGCGTGGGCATGCGGGATGTCCTGCGCAGCGTCAAGCCCGATTCGCTGGAAGAGATCATCGCCGTGGTCGCCTTGTACCGTCCCGGCCCCATGGATAACATTCCCTCCTACATCCGCCGCAAGCATGGCGAGGAAGCTCCCGATTACCTTTACCCCACCCTGGAGCCGATCCTGAAGGAAACCTATGGCATCATCGTCTATCAGGAACAGGTGATGCAGATTGCCCAGGAACTGGCCGGCTATTCCTTGGGCAGGGCCGATCTTTTGCGCCGGGCCATGGGCAAGAAGATCAAGGCGGAAATGGAATCCCAGCGCAAAATCTTCGTCGAGGGGGCCATCGCTAAAGGCGTTGCGCACGGCAAGGCCTCTGAAATCTTCGATCTTGTGGCCAAATTCGCCGAATACGGGTTCAACAAGTCCCATGCGGCGGCCTATGCCATGGTGGCCTATCAGACCGCGTACCTCAAGGCAAACTACCCGGTCGAATTCATGGCGGCGACCATGACGCTCGACATGCATAACACCGAAAAACTTAATCTGTTCCGCCAGGAACTAGAGCGCCTGAACATTAAACTTCTGCCCCCCGACATCAAACGTTCAGAAGCGACCTTCAGTGTGGAGAACGGGGCCATCCGCTATGCGCTGGGGGCCATCCGCAATGTCGGGGTCGGCGCCATGGAAACCCTGGTGGCGGAGCGCCAGAAGAATGGTCCGTTCCGCACCCTCACCGATTGTGCAAATCGCTTCGATCCCCACGTTCTGAACAAACGGCAGTTGGAAAATCTGGTCAAGGCCGGCGCCCTGGACGGCCTGGAGCCGAACCGCGCCCGCCTGTTCGATGCGATCGAAACCCTGATGCGCACCGCAACCCTGGCCACCGAGGAACGGGCGAGCCGACAGGTCAACCTGTTCGACACGACGGCACAGGCCTCCCCCCCCCTGGCCCTGCCACGGCGGGCCGAGTGGTCCCCCATGGAAAAACTCGACCGCGAGTGCGAGGCGATCGGGTTTTATCTGTCGGCCCACCCGCTTGATACCTACACCGCCCTGATGGACAAATTGCAGGTGCAGTCCGTGGCGGATGTACGGCGGCGGTTGGAGAGGGGCGACAGCGGGTTGCGGAAAATGGCGGCGATCTTGGTCAATCGCAAGGAACGGACCGGCCGCAACGGCAATCGTTACGCCTTTGCCAGTTTTTCCGATGCGACCGGCAGCTTTGAAGGCACGCTGTTTTCGGAGGTTCTGGCCGCGGGAAGGGATTTGCTCGATTCCGGGAAACCGCTGCTCTTGACCGTCGATGCTCGGCTGGAGGAGGAGCAGGTGAGAATGGTCGTGCAGAAGCTCGAGGATCTGGAGGCCAAAGCGGCCTCATGGGTGATCGACCGGCTGGAGGTGGTCATCACCGACCCCGGACCGCTCGTGTCCTTGAAGGAAGCCCTGACACGGGAAGGCCGGGGGCGCGGCACGGTTGCGGTGTATCCGGATGTGCCGGGCTACACGGTCGAGATTCTTTTGCCGGATCGTTACACCCTTTCCCCGCCCCTTCTGGCCGCGGTGCGGACGATGGCCGGGGTGGCGCGGGTGCGCGAGGCGATGGCGTGATGCCCATGATCCCATGAGGAGTCTGTCTCCACCGGCGGCCGAAGTGTATCGCACCGATCGCGATCGCTTCGTGACCGCCCTGTTCGCGCCACCCGACCGGCGAGAGGATTTGTTTGCGCTGTACGCCTTCGCCGTGACCCTGGCACGGGTTGGAGAAACGAGTACAGAACCCCTGGCCGGTCACATCCGCCTGCAATGGTGGCGCGAGACGTTGGCGGGGGATGGTCCTGACGCCCGGGGAAACCCGCTGGCCGAGGCCGTGAGGCACGCCGTGCGGCGCCACGGGCTGGCGCGTGCCGATCTGTTGGCCCTGATCGATGCCACTGCCGCGGTCCTAGACCCCCTGCCCATCGCCGACACCACGGCCCTGCTGGCGCATGCGGCGGCGGTGGCGTGGCCCATGACCCGGCTTGGCCTTGGTCTGCTGGGAAAAGACATCCTGTTGGCGTCGCCGGCGGCGGAACGAGTGATCCAGGTGACGACGGCGGGTGTTCTAGGCGGGATTCTGCGTGCCACGCCCCGCCACTTGGCGCGGGGGCGGATTCTCATGCCCATTGACCGTCTGCGGACGGCCGGCGTGGTGCCGGAACGGCTGCTGGCGGGGGAACGTTCCCCGGGTGTGGCGACGGTTGCCGCTGAAATCGCCGCGGTGGCCATGACCGTACTGCCGCCAGCGTCCGCCACCGCTCAGATACCACCTGAGATTGCGCCATTGCTGCTGCATGCCATCACGACACGTGTTCTTCTGGCTCGTTTGCGTCGCCGGGGATTTAACCTGTTTGCCCCACGCGCCGTGACGCCGCCCATTGTCCGTCTTTGGCTCGCGAACCGGTTTGGCCGATACTGATACGAACGGGAGGAACTGATACGAACGGGAGGAGGAGAATGTCCGCCATACTCTTCCACTTCCGTGTCAGGATCATTGTTCCGTTGCCGGGAAAAATACAAACAGCTATGACCTGCCCCCATGTCGATGACAGAGAGGGAACGGGTGACCAATGTTGAAACAATTCCAAATAACGGATCAAAACGTCCAGGACTTCAGAAGCAATGGTTATGTTCTGGTGCGCGGAGCCTTTGCGGCTGAGGACAGCGGTCGGGTCGAGCATTGGGCGTGGGAGGTGGAAAACGCACCGGAAAAGCCGGACAGTTATTGGGTCTATGGAGAGGAAAGCCGGCTCGATCCGGGACGCCGGATTGTATGCCGGATCGAAAACATCATTTCCCATCATCCAGGCTTTGCCGCCCTTGGTCAGGTTTTGCAGACCGCCACCGGCCAGTTGCTGGGAGAACCAACCCTTCTGTTCAAGGACAAGATGAATTTCAAGATGCCGGGGGGCGATGGTTTCAAACCCCACCAGGACCAACAGGCCGGCTGGGACAAATATGCCGATTTTTTCATCAGCGTCATGGTGTGCATCGACGAAGCCACCGTCGAAAACGGTTGTCTCAAAATGGTGGCCGGCCACCATCGGCGTGGTTTGTTCCGCAGTTGGGAACCGCTCACGGAAGCCGACATGGCGGGCATGGAGTTCGTGCCTGTTCCCACAAAACCGGGCGATGTGGCATTTTTCGATTGCTACGCCCCCCATGCCTCGGAACCCAATCTGACCAGAACAACCCGGCGCCTGTTCTTTGCGACCTATAACGCCGTCACCAAGGGCGACCATATGCTTCAGTATTATGCCGACAAACACAAAAGTTTTCCCCCGGACATCGACCGTGATCCAAACAAGGAATACACGTTCCGGGTATGATGCCCTTGGGCATGGGTCTTGACGGCCGTGTGTGCGGGGCGGCGCGCCGCACGGCTCCATGGGCCAAGGGCTGCGGACGCCGGCGTCGGAGGAGCGCCTCGATCGGTCACGATCACGGCAAAAGCGTGTTATTTTTGCGGTTTTTCGTTCAGCAGTTTCTTGATGGCGATGGCAACCAGTTTCTGCCGGTCCTCGTCCTTGAGATCGGCGAGGATGGTTTGTTTGGCGCGGTGGACTTCCATGGCCTTGCGGATCAATTCGGCCCGTTCCGGTGTCACGAGGTTCTGCCCGGAATCCTGCATGTGCCGAATCGCCTGCTCCCGCTCGGAGCCGTGTTGTGCTTTGGGGAAAGACGCTAGCCACCCATCAGTTTAGAATGGCCTTCCAGAGGCGGGGGAGCGGCAGGCACGCCTGGATGATTTTGACGATGCGTTGGATGCCGCGCGTGAACCAGGATGTGCG
>WOUV01000005.1 GCA_009773045.1 Rhodospirillaceae bacterium
AATGAGGAGAAAAGCCGTGAGTGCCGCTGCCGTGCAGGACGAATACAATCTGTTAGGACAGATCTGGATCGGAATCCTGTCATTCATCAATAACATCAAGATCAAACTGGTCGGCACGGTCATTGCCGGGCTGATTCTTTTCATGTTCGCGGCCGGGGCCGTCAGCGTGGTCGTGGGCCTTACGCATCTGTACGAGGTGCGCTCCATCTGGCAGACCTTCGACCGGACGACGGCCAACAAGATGGTCCTTCTTGTGGAACTGCGTCACGGATTGGGGTACGGCGGGCTGATCCACAGCTTTGGAGACGCCCTGGCCCAGCGCAAACCCGAAGCACTCCGGAACTTTCAAACCAGCGTCCAGCGCATTCGGGCGATCGTGCCGGCCTATCGTAGCGCCGGCGTCAGCGATGCCGAATCAAAAGCCCTGGCCGTGATCGTCACTCTCGTCGGCCAATACGAGACGGCGCTTGACCGTGGCCGGCAGGCCCAGGACACCGGCCGCATCGACGACGAAGCGGCGCTGGCGGCACTGGCCAAGCTGGACGAGGCCCTGGTGAAGGCGCGTCAGAACGATTCGGACGGACTCAACACGGCCGTCGGCACCATGACCGCCTCGATCGTTGGCGTTTTTCTGTTGAACGGATTCCTGCTGGCGGTCCTGGCGGTGTTCCTGGTCTGGTTTACGCGGTTTCGTCTGGTCAAACCGATCTATAATCTGCGCAACGGCATGATGGATTTGTCAAGCGGACGTCGTCATATCGCCATCGGCTACCTTGAAAAGCGCGACGAAATCGGCGATCTGGCTCGCTCGCTCCAGGTGTTCAAGGAGAATGCCGAACGCATGGAAGGTATGAAGCGGGAGCAGGAGGCGGAAAAACACCGGGCGGAACAGGCCAAGCACACCGAAATGCTGCGGCTGGCCGATAATCTGGAGGGCAAGGTGCAGTCGGTCATCGCCGCGGTGATGCAGGGGGCGGCACATATCCGCCAGACGGTGGAAGTCATGGGCGATCGCATCGGCGGTGGCGCCAACCGCTCGCTGAGCGCGGTTCAGGCCTCGCAGGAAACGACCTTCAAGGTCACCTACATGGCGACCGCCGCGGAAGAGCTGGCGGCGGTCATGAACGAGGTGTCGCGGGGTATGGCCGAGTCGTCCGAGGTGGCAGAACGCGCCGTCACGGTGGTGGACAAAACTCAACAGCAGGTACGCTCCCTCGCCGATGCGGCGAGCAAAATCGGTGAGGTCGCGGAATTGATCAACGACATCGCCGACCAAACCAACCTTCTCGCGCTCAATGCCACCATCGAAGCGGCACGGGCGGGGGATGCCGGCAAAGGGTTTGCCATCGTGGCGGGCGAAGTGAAAAACCTCGCGAACCAAACCGCCAAGGCCACCAAGGACATCGCGGTCCAGATCACCGCGATTCAGTCCGCGACCCGCGAAACCGTCGCGGCCATTCAGGACATCGGAAACGCGACCCGCGCCACCAGCGAGTCGGCCTCCCGCATTGCAAACGTCACCGGCCAGTATACCCGGCAAACGGAAGCCATCGCCGGAGAGGCACGGCAGGTCAGTACCGAGGCAAAGACGGTTTCGGAGAACGTCGTCTCCATCGCCCAGTCTTCGGCCTCCTCGTGCGGATCGTCGATCGAGGTCATCTGGGCGGCCAAGGATCTGCACGCGCCGGTCAAGACTCTCGAAAACGAGGTCAATGGCTTTCTGGTCATGATTCGCGAAGGGTAGGAAAAGGGGAGGATCATGTGTCTGGCCATTCCTATGCGGGTGGTTGCCGTGCATGCCGACGGCGGGGGCCTTGCCGAGGTGGACGGGGTGAAACGTTTGGTCACTCTGACCCTGGTGGAAACCCCACAGGTGGGGGATTACGTCATCATTCATGCCGGGTTCGCCATCAAGAAACTGGATGAGGACGAGGCGCGGGAACGGCTCGCCCTGTTTCGGCAGATGGCCCAGGCCTGGACCACATCCCGGGAAGGCGCGGAATGAACGCACTCAACGCACTCAGGGAGCCAGGTCTGGAGCGGGCTGTCCGGTGTGTGTGACCGGACCGGGCACCATCGATGCCGCCCTGACGCTGGCGGAACGGGGGGCGATCCTTGTCACCTTCGGCGATATGATCCGGGTTCCGGGGTCCCGCCTCAGTCTTGCCGAAGGACGTGCCCAAGGCGCAGACATCCGGGTGTGCTATTCCCCGCTGGAAGCCCTGGCCCTGGCGCAAGAACAGCCGGAGCGGGAGGTCGTGTTTCTCGCCATCGGCTTTGAAACCACCGCCGCCCCCATTATCGGCATGCTGGATCGGGCCGTGCGGGAGGGGGTAGGCAACCTCTCCCTGCTGACGGCACTGAAAGGCGTGCCCCCGGCCCTGGCGGCCTTGATCCAGGACCCGGAGTGCGCGATCGACGCCTTTTTGTGTCCCGGCCATGTCAGTGCCATCATCGGCGCCAACGCCTACCAGTTCCTCGCGAAGACCCATCATATTCCGTGCGTGGTGGCCGGGTTCGAGGCCCTGGACATCCTGCATGGGATCAGAAGTCTGTTGGTTCAACATATCGAGGGTCAGGCGCGGGTGGAAAATCCCTATGCACGAGTGGTGCGCGCCAACGGCAACCCCAGGGTACAGGCCCTAATCCGTCACTATCTGCACCCTGAAGACGTGGAATGGCGTGGCCTTGGCGTCATCCCCGGCAGCGGTCTTGCGCTGCGTCCCGCCTTCCAGGATTTCGATGCCGCGCATCGGTTTGGCCTTCAGGTCACACCCGGTCGGGTTCACCCGAAATGTCTGTGCGGTGACGTGCTCAAAGGCAAGATCATGCCGTCCCGATGTTCCCTGTTCGGACGCGGCTGCCATCCGGACCACCCCGTTGGGCCGTGCATGGTCAGCACGGAGGGGGCGTGCGCCGCCCACTACAAATATGTCTCCACGGAGGGGGCCACGGAGTAGAAATAAACCAAAATGTGGGGGAGGGGAGGGCCGGCCTTCCCCCACACCCCCACACTTCTAAAGGGGTTTATCATGGATCAGGAGAGACGTGTTCTGCTGGCGCATGGGGGTGGGGGACATCTCTCGCGGGAACTGATCGAGCGGGAGATTCTGCCCCGTTTCAGCAATGAAATCTTGAATGCGCTGCCCGACACCGCCGCCCTGACGGTGCCCGGAACGCATATCCTGTTCACCACCGACAGCTTCGTGGTGCAGCCGCTGTTCTTTCCGGGGGGCTGCATCGGGGATCTGGCGGTTCATGGCACGGTCAATGACCTGGCGGTCAGTGGCGGGCGGCCCTTGTTTCTGACCCTGGCCCTGATTCTGGAGGAAGGGCTGCCCTGGTCCACCTTGCGCCAAGTGCTGGAGGCCGTTCGGCGGGCCACCACCGCCTGTGGGGTGAGCGTGGTCACCGGCGATACGAAAGTGGTGCGGCGGGGGCAATGCGACGGGCTTTATCTCAACGTTTCCGGTCTGGGGATGGCATGGCCCGGATTCCAGCTTTCCGCCCGCTCCATCCGGCCCGGCGATGCCGTTCTGGTGAGCGGCACGTTGGGCAACCACGGCATGGCGGTTCTGGTGGCACGGGAGAAATTGTTTCTCGAAACCGCCCTGGTCAGCGACAGTGCCCCCGTCCATCGCCTGGTGGAGGCCATGCTGCCATGGACGGCAGAGGTGCGTTTCATGCGCGATCCCACCCGCGGCGGGGCCTCACCGCCGTGCTGCACGAGGCCGCCGTGGGCTGCGGTTTTACCCTTGAGGAGTCGGCCCTGCCCCTGGACCCCGGCCGCCGCGGCGGTGGCCGAGATGCTGGGCATCAGCCTTCTGCATTCCCCGTGCGAGGGGCGCATCATGGCGGTCGTCGCGCCGGAAGTGACGCAGGCCGTTCTGGCGGCATGGCGGGCGCTGCCCGAAGGACAGGGGGCGTGCCGGATTGGTCAGGCCATCGCTCCGGTCGGTCGGGTCAGCCTGCACACCACCCTTGGCGGCCACACGTTGATCGACCGGCCCCAGGGGGAAATGCTGCCGAGGATCTGTTGATGCATGAACTCTCCCTGGCCCTGGCCTTGATCGAACAGATCCAACACATCGCCAGACGGGAACGTGCCACGCGCGTCCGCTCGGTCACCGTGCGCGTGGGGGCCTTGAGCGGGGTGGACCCGGAGGCCCTGGCGTTCTGCTTTCCCCTCGCCGCCAGGGACACGCCGGCGGAAACGGCGCAATTCATCCTCCTGAAGGATTCCCCGCACCGGCTGTGCCTCGCGTGCGAGGGGGTCTTTCCGGGAGGGGTGCAATCCCCTTGTCCCGCCTGTGGTTCCGGGAACACCTGCATCACGGGCAGCGATGATTTGTTTCTGCATTCCTTGGAGGTTGTCTGATGTGTGAATCGTGTGGCTGCACGCAAGGTCCGGCGCCCCAGGACCACCACCACGGGGACCACGCTCACGATCACGCTCATGCTCACGATCACGACAGCCGAACCATTCAGGTGGAAACCCACCTGCTGGCCCACAACAACGCCCTGGCCGAAGTCAACCGGCACTGGCTGTGCCAGCGGGGCATTCATGCCCTCACCCTGATGTCCTCGCCCGGATCGGGCAAGACCCTGCTGCTGGAGCGGACCTTGCAACGGCTGCAATGACGAATCCCCGCGGCCGTCATCGTTGGCGATCTGCAAACCGACCGGGACGCCAGACGTTTGCAGGGGTGGGGCGCGCCGGTGCATCAGATTGAAACCATCAACGCCTGCCATCTGGATGCCGCCCGCATTCAACAGGCGCTGCCGTCGGTGGTGCGCGAGGATACGCGGCTGCTGTTCATCGAGAATGTCGGCAATCTGGTCTGTCCGGCGGCGTTCGATCTGGGAGAGGCCGAGCGGGTAGTGCTGCTGTCCCTCCCCGAGGGCGAAGACAAGCCCTTGAAATATCCGGTCCCTTTCCGGAAGTGTTCCATGGTTCTCGTGACCAAGACAGATCTTCTGCCGCATCTTGACTGGGAGCGGGAACGATGCCTGGAATACCTTCGCCACATCACCCCATGGGCCCCGGTCCTTGAACTCAGCGCCTTGACCGGCGTCGGCCTGGATTCCTGGATCGATCATCTCCAGCAGGCCGCACGCAAAACGTGGGAGAGCCGTCACGCCGACCGGCATGCCCACGCACAACACCTCTCCCACGATTCTGGCATGAGTCATCCGTGAACGGTGTAGCGGAGCCGTGGTTCCGGTGGGAGATGGATCTGGAAGGGACGATTCAGGGGGTGGGCTTTCGTCCGGCGGTTCATCGGCTGGCCCATGGGGCGGGCCTGCACGGCTCCGTTGAGAACCGTTCCGGCGGCGTGCATCTGGTTCTGATCGGTCCCGAACACGCCCTGCACCGGTTCCTGGAGATCCTGCCCGATCGGTTGCCCGTCCATGCCCGGCTGGAGCGGGTCACCGTGACCTCCCGGACCCCGGTTGCCGCGTCCGCCGGTTCCGGCTTTCAGATTCGGCCTGGCACGAGCGAGTCGGTGGGACGGATTTCCATCCCGCCGGATCTCGTGGTGTGCGCGGCGTGTCTCGCGGAGATCATGGACCCGGGCAACCGGCGTTACGGGTATCCCTTCACCAGCTGCACCCAGTGTGGCCCCCGCTGTACCGTTCTGGAGCGCCTGCCCTACGACCGCGCCAACACCAGTTTGCACCGCTTTCCTCTGTGCCGGGAGTGTCTGGCGGAATATGAAAACCCGCAGGACCGCCGGTTCCATGCGGAAAGTACGGCCTGCCCGGTGTGCGGGCCGAAAACGGTCCTGCTGAACAGTGACGGTACCCCCCGTGACGATCAGGGCATGGGCGCGGCACGGCGCGCTTTGGGTGCGGAAAAGATCCTCGCCGTGCGCGGGCTGGGGGGCTTTCAGCTTGTAGTGGACCCGCTCCGCGGCGATGCCGTCCAAGCCTTGCGCCGGCGCAAGGGGCGTCCCCACAAGCCGCTCGCCGTGATTGCGCGTTCCCTTGCGGTGGTCCGCTCCCTGTGCCCCCTCACGCGCCCACAAGAGGACATTTTGCAACACCCTTCCGGCCCGATCCTGGTGCTGGATCTCCCTTGTCTCAATGAATCGGGGGGGTGGGGGGAAGGCGTCATGCCGACAGGCGGCCCCGCGCGCACCGCCGCCCCCAGGTTTTGTTGGGATCTCCTGACCCCGGACAGCCATACTTTGGGGATCATGCTGCCGACGACGCCCCTGCACCATCTGTTGTTCCATCCGCTGGCCGGGGATGACGTTCCCCCGTTCGATCTTCTGGTGGTCACCAGCGGCAACCGCTCCGGCGAACCCCTCTGCATGGAGACTCAGAGACTCAAGAGGCCTTGGCACGACTGGGCACTGTCGCTGATTTGTTCCTGTGTCACGACCGGGACATCGTGCGCCGCACCGACGACTCCGTTTGTGTCCTCCAGGACCATGGGCCTCAGGTCTGGCGCCGTGCCCGGGGCCTGGTGCCTGAAACCATGCGCCTGACCCGACCCTTGCGGCGGGATGTGCTGGCAATGGGGGCGGATTTGAAGAATACCCTCGCCCTTGGAACAGGCGGTGAGATTCTGCTTTCCCCGCACATCGGGGATGTGCGGGACGCCCGGACCGCCGAGGAACAGGAGGCGAGCGTGCACGCCCTGCTCGCGCTGTGGGGCCGGGAGCCTCGGGTCATGGCCGTTGACGGAACACACCCAGACATGCGCTCGACCCGCCTTGGGCGGCATCTGGCCGCCCGATGGCAGATCCCCGTGGTGGCCGGTCCAGCATCACCACGCCCACGCCCTGGCCTGCCTTGCCGAACACGGGGCCGAACAGGGCCTTGCCCTGGTGTTGGACGGGGCGGGATGGGGCACGGATGGCACGGTGTGGGGCGCGGAACTGCTGCACGTCACGCCCGGGGATTCTCGGCGCCTGGGGACCTTCCAGGGGGTGCCGCTGCCGGGCGGGGATGCGGCGGTCCGGCACCCCGTGCGTCACCTGGTGGCGCGGCTGGAGGCGGCAGGGGGAGAGATGTCCCCCGCCCTGTGCCAGACCTTGGGGATTTCCCCCCAGGAAGCGTTCGTCTGGCGGGAGTGGCCCCGGCCCGGATCAGCTATGAAGGCCAGGCCGCCGTGCGCCTGGAACACCTGGCGCGCCAGTGGCGGGGGCCGGTGGTGGAAGCCCCGTTCCGGATCGCCGAGAACCCCGACGGCCTGTCGATCATCGAGTGGAACGAGGCGTTTCTTTGGGGGCTGGCGGGCCGTCGTGCCGGGCAGCCCCTCCCTTCCCTGGCCTTCGGTTTTCATCATGCCATAGCCTCCGCGGTCGTCGCCCTGGCGCGACGGGGGGGGCCGAGCACACCGGAGAGTCGCGGGTTTTCCTGAGTGGCGGTGTGTTCATGAATCGCCTACCGTGTACCCTTTTATCGCCCCTCATGCACACACAAGATTTGAGGTCTTGTTTTCACACCCGCATCCCCCCCAACGACAACGGCATTTCCCTGGGGCAGGCGGTCCTGGCCGGAGGGTCATGACCAAACGTGGGGACAGGGGGGAGGCGCTTGACCTCTCTCCTCTCTCTCCTCCATCCGCTCCATCCGCACCGGCCTCCATCCGCATCGAGCAAAGATCCCCGGCAGGGTCCGATCACGGTGCTTGCGATTTTTCTTATATGGGCCTTGACAGAAAAAAAGATTTGGCCTACCTAAAAGGGGACTAATATGGTACTGTTTAAATCGGAAAGTCGGTTCGTACCGAAAAAGGGGCGTGCTCATGATTCGCATCAATCGCCTGACGGACTATGCCGTGATCGTGCTGGCTGAGATGTTGCGGGCTGAATCCTTGCGCACCGTGCCCCAACTTGCCGCCGACACCAGCCTGCCGGCACCGACGGTCGCAAAGCTTTTGAAGGTCCTGGCCCATGGCCGTCTGGTGACATCATCCCGGGGGGCGACGGGCGGGTACAGCCTGGGGCGTCCGGCAGACGCGATCTCGGTCGCGGACATCATCGAAGCCGTGGAGGGGCCGATCGCCATCACGATGTGTGTCGAAGACAATGACAGTTGCTGCGGCATCGAAAGCTTGTGCTCCCTGCACGGCCACTGGACCCGCATCAACCAAGCCATCCGCCGGGCGCTGACGGAAATTTCCCTGACCGAACTTGCCCGTCTGCCCGCCTTTGACATGGACTGCTGGCCGGGGCCACGGACGAAGGAAAAAGTGGAAGCAAGGAAAGCCCCTTGTAAAACGAAACCGGCCCCTTGAAAAACCGATGGACCTGAAAAAACAATAAACACAAAGACACTGGAAGAGAGACTCTCATGGCTGCCGACGCTCCATACGCCGATCCCTTCAAAGCCGTTGCGGAACAGAAGTACAAATACGGCTTCGTCACCGATATCGAGGCCGACCGGGCGCCCATGGGCCTGAACGAGGACATCATCCGGTTCATTTCCCACAAAAAGAACGAACCTTCGTGGCTTCTGGAATGGCGGCTCAAGGCCTATCGCCTGTGGCTGACCCTGGAAGAGCCGCACCATTGGGCGCGTCTTGACTATCCGGTCAT
Source organism: Rhodospirillaceae bacterium (assembly GCA_009773045.1). Classification (GTDB taxonomy): domain Bacteria; phylum Pseudomonadota; class Alphaproteobacteria; order Rhodospirillales; family Rhodospirillaceae; genus WOUV01. The sequence continues at coordinate 8,553 of WOUV01000005.1, forward strand.
CGACTATCAGGGCTATTGTTACTATGCGGCCCCCCGCAGACGAGGCGATGGCCCGAACAGCCTGGAAGAGGTGGACCCGAAACTGCTTGAAACCTACAAAAAGCTGGGCATTCCCCTGAAGGAACAGGAAATCCTGGCCGGCGTGACCGAAGGCATCGCCGTCGATGCCGTGTTCGACAGCGTTTCCGTCGCCACCACCTATAAAAAGAAGCTGGAGGCCATGGGGGTCATCTTCTGTCCCATGTCGGAAGCCGTGCAGAACCATCCCGATCTGGTGCAGACGTATCTGGGATCCGTCGTTCCGTATTCCGACAATTTTTTCGCAACGCTCAATTCGGCGGTGTTCACGGATGGCTCGTTTGTCTACGTGCCCAAGGGCGTGCGCTGCCCCATGGAACTGTCCACCTATTTTCGCATCAACGAAAAGAACACCGGGCAATTCGAACGCACCCTGATCATCGCCGACGCGGGGGCCTCCGTCAGCTATCTCGAAGGCTGCACCGCCCCCCAACGGGACGAGAACCAGCTTCACGCCGCGGTGGTCGAACTGGTGGCGTTCGACGATGCCGAAATCAAGTATTCCACGGTGCAGAACTGGTATCCAGGGGATGAGGAGGGGCGCGGCGGCATTTATAACTTCGTCACCAAACGCGGCGCCTGCCGCGGGCGCAATTCCCGCATTTCCTGGACACAGGTCGAGACCGGTTCGGCCATCACCTGGAAATACCCAAGCTGTATTCTCCAGGGGGATAACTCAAGCGGAGCATTCTATTCGGTGGCCATCACCAATCACAGGCAGCAGGCCGATACCGGCACCAAGATGATTCACATCGGGCGCAACACCCGCTCCCGCATCGTGGCCAAAGGCATCGCGGCGGGCCGGTCCAACAGCACCTATCGCGGCCTTGTGCGGGTGTTGCCACGGGCTTCAGGCGCCCATAACCACACCCAGTGCGACAGCCTGCTGATCGGCGATCGGTGCGGCGCCCACACGGTGCCCTACATCGAGGCACGCCACCCCGCCGTTCGGCTTGAACACGAGGCCACCACCAGCAAAATCAGCGAGGAACAACTGTTCTATTGCCGGCAACGAGGTCTGTCGGACGAAGAGGCGGTCGCCCTGATTGTCAACGGTTTCTGCCGCGAGGTCATGCAGAACCTGCCCATGGAATTTGCCGTCGAGGCCCAGAAGTTGATTGGCATAAGTCTTGAAGGGAGCGTCGGATAGAGAGGCTCGAAGGAAAGAATCTGTGTATGAAAAGAACCAAAAAAACACCTTTGCGAGGGGCCTTGAGGCTCCCCGTTTCCTGAGATGAGGATTCGCGCATGGCCTTGATCGAGATCCATGATTTGCATGCCGCCGTGCACGGCAAGCCTATCCTGCGGGGGGTGAGTTTGAGCATCGCCCCGGGGGAGGTGCACGCCATCATGGGACCCAACGGCGCCGGCAAAAGCACGCTGTCCAACATCATCGCCGGCCGGCCGGACTATGAGATCACCGGTGGAAGCATCACCTATGAGAACCGCGATCTTTTGGCGCTCGCCCCAGAGGAACGGGCTGCCGCCGGCATTTTCCTGGCCTTTCAATATCCGGTCGAAATCCCGGGTGTCACCACGACCACCTTCCTGAAAGCCGCCCTGAATGCCCAGCGCAAGGCCCGCGGGGAGGGGGAAGTGGACGTCATGCAGTTCCTGAAGCTGATCCGGGAAAAAACGCAACAGCTGGGGGTCAGTGATGACATGCTGAAGCGCCCCCTCAATGTCGGGTTCTCGGGCGGAGAAAAAAAGCGGACCGAGGTTTTGCAGATGGCCGTGCTGGAACCGCGGTTCGCGGTCCTGGATGAAACCGATTCCGGCCTTGACATCGACGCCTTGAAAATCGTTGCCGGAGGCGTGAACGCCTTGCGTTCGGCGACCCGGGCGTTCCTTGTCATCACCCATTACCAGCGTCTCCTCGACTCCATCATACCCGATTACGTGCACGTGCTGGCGGGGGGACGCATCGTCCGCTCCGGCACCAGGGAACTGGCCCTGGAGCTGGAAGCCACGGGCTACGCCCCCTTCGGGCAAGGCAGCGCCCCATGACCCCCGCAGGCACTCCCGACATGCTGTCTTTTCTGGATCATCGGGGGCCACAGACGGCGGCCTTGCCCGCGTGGGTCGCAGATTTTCGTGCCGCCGGCCTTGCCCGCTACCAAACGCTCGGGGGCGTGCCGACGCCAAAAGTCGAGGCGTGGAAATACACGAATCTGAGGCCGCTGACCGCCCTGCCCTGGCGACCCGCGACCGGAGAAGATGTTGCCCTTCGTGTCCTGCCGACGGACGGGCTTCTTTCCATTGCCGGGCCGCGCCTGGTGCTGGTCAATGGCCGGTTCGCGCCGCATCTTTCCTCCCCCCTGCCCGACGGAGTTGAGGGGGAACCGCTGGCCGAAGCCCTGCTGAACGACAGCGGCGGCCTGGAAGGACTGTTGCCAACCCCGGCCAACGCCCCCGCCATGGCTGCCCTCAACGCCGCCTGGCTTGGGCATGGTCTGGTGGTGCGCTTCGCGGCGGGGGTCGATGCCGGCCTTCCTGTGCACGTGGTGCAGATTTTCGCCCCCGCTCCGGACGGCGCCCCGGTTCTCGCCCACCCGTTTCTCATGGTGCTGGCCGAAGCCGGCTGCCGCGCGACAGTGATCGAAAGCCACATCGGCCGTGCCCCCGCCTTCGTCAACGGGGTCTGTGCGCTGCACATTGAGACCGGGGCCAGCCTGTTCCACGTCCTTGCCCAGTCGGGTTCCCCCGAAACCAATGCGATCGGCTATGCCACGGCAACGGTGGCCAAGGGCGGAAGCTATCGGCGGTTCACGCTGACCACGGGTCTTGGTCTCGTGCGCAACGAACTCGCGGTGACCCTCGCCGGAGCAGGGGCGGAGTGCCATCTGTACGGCGCCTATACCGCCGATGGCCGGCGTCATGTCGATAATACGCTCATGGTCGATCATGCCGCGCCGGCCACCCTGTCGCGCCAAGTGTTCAAGGGCGTGCTGGATGATCAGGGGCGCGGCGTGTTCCAGGGCCGCATCGGGGTGCATCCGGGGGCACAAAAAAGCGACGGCCATCAGCTCCACAAGGCCCTGCTCCTCTCCCCCAAATCGGAAGTGGACTGCAAGCCGGAGCTTGAGATCTATGCCGATGATGTGAAGTGCAGCCATGGCGCAACGACGGGCGAGATGGACGAGGACACCTTGTTTTATCTGCGCACCCGAGGCCTTGACATCCCCACCGCCCGCGCGCTGCTGATCGAGGCCTTCCTGGACGATGTGATCGACCAGGCGACAGGCGATGCCCCCATGGTGTCGGTGGCGGCCCGGGCCATGGTGTCGGCATGGCTGGCATCACGAAGGGAGAGGAGAAACCAGACATGAATGTCGTGTTGCAAACACTCCCCGCGTCGCTTTACGACGTCAACCGGGTGCGGGCCGACTTTCCCCTTCTGGGCCGGAAGGTGCATGGCCGTCCGCTGGTTTTTCTCGACAGCGCCGCTTCGGCCCAGAAGCCGGTTCAGGTGATCGAAACCGTCAAGACGTTTTACGAAACCGAATATGCCAACGTGCACCGCGGCGCCTATTGGCTGTCGGAGCAGGCCACCCGCCGGTATGAAGGCGCACGGGAAAAGGTGCGGGCCTTCCTGAACGCCCGCACGGCACGAGAAATCATCTTTACCCGGGGCGCAACGGAATCCATCAATCTTGTGGCCGCCACGTGGGGACGGGCCACCGTGCAGGCCGGGGACGAGGTGGTGCTGACGGGCCTTGAGCACCATTCCAACATCGTGCCCTGGCAGATGCTGGCGGCGGAGAAGGGAATCGTTCTCAAGGTGGTCCCGGTCACGGAAGACGGCCGGTTCGACTGGGAATCTTACGAAACGCTGTTGTCGTCCCGCACGCGCCTTGTGGCCGTGGCCCATGTGTCGAACGTGCTGGGCACCATTTTGCCGGTGCAGGACATCACCGCCGCCGCCCATGCCGTCGGCGCCAAGGTTCTCGTGGATGGGTGCCAGGCGGTGCCCCATGGGGTGGTGGACGTGCGCGCGATCGATTGTGATTTCTATGTCTTTTCGGGACACAAGTTGTACGGACCAACCGGCATCGGCGTTTTGTACGGGCGCGAGGCCCTGCTGCGGGCCATGCCGCCCTATCAGGGGGGGGGCGATATGATCGCCTCCGTCAGTTTTGAAGGCTCGACGTGGGCGGCCCCGCCCCAGAAGTTCGAGGCCGGCACTCCGGCCATCGCCCAGGCGGTCGGCCTGGCCGCGGCCATCGATTACGTGGAAAGCCTTGGCCTTGAATCCATCGCCGCCCATGAAACCACCGTGGTGCAGTATGCGACCGAACGGCTGGCAGCGATCAAGGGCGTGCGGCTGCTGGGAACCGCCAAACCCAAGGCCAGCGTGATCAGTTTCACGCTGGCCGGTGTCCATCCGCACGACATCGCAACGATCCTTGACCGGGAAGGCGTGGCGATTCGGGCGGGCCATCATTGCGCCCAGCCTTTGATGCAACGATTTGGCGTGTCCGCCACCGCCCGGGCGTCGTTCGGACTCTACAACACCCGGGCCGAGGCCGACGCCCTGGCCGATGCCCTGGAAACGGTACAAAGGATTTTTGGCTGATGACGGACGATCTGCGCGAGCTTTATCAGGACGTCATCCTGGATCACGGCAAGCGGCCCCGCAACCGACGCCCCTTGCCCGCGGCCAACCGCCAGGCCCACGGCCACAATCCCATGTGCGGCGACACCCTGACCGTGTTCCTGAAGGTGGACGAGGCGGGCATCGTGCGAGAGGCGGCCTTTGTCGGAGAGGGGTGCGCCATTTCGATGGCTTCCGCCTCGATGATGACCGAGATCCTGGCCGGCAAAAGCGAAGCGGAGGCCAGGGCCCTGTTTCACGCCTTCCACACCCTGTGCACGGAGGAGGAAGAAACGGAGGTGGCGGAAAACTTGCGGGACGACCTTGACCGGTTGCAGGTGCTCTCGGGTGTGCGCCAGTTTCCGGTACGGGTCAAGTGCGCCACCTTGGCCTGGCACACCATGGTCGCCGCCATCGAAGGTCACGAGACCATCAGTACGGGATGAAGATCGATACAAGAATAAGGAAACAGAAAGCGGCACCCTTGCGGAGAAAGACCCATGCTGCACACCGATTTTGCCCCCTCTCCCCTGCCCGCCCCTCCCGCCGCGGCGGACAAGGCGGCCCATGCCGGGGTTCCCTTGCCTTTGAATACGCCGGTGGCATCGGTGGATGCCGTGGTCGAGGCGCTGCGGATGGTGTTCGATCCCGAGATTCCGGTGAACATCTATGATCTCGGCCTTGTCTATGATATCCGCATCGCCGCGGATGGCCAGACGACGATCGTGATGACCTTGACCGCGCCGGCCTGCCCGGTGGCGGGCGAGCTGCCGGTGCAGGTGGCCGAGGTCGTCGCCGCCGTGCCCGGCGTGGGCGAGGCCGATGTGTTTCTTGTCTGGGAACCGCCGTGGACATTCGACCGTCTGTCCGATGTGGCCCGGGTGGCCCTTGACTGGTATTGATCCGTTCTGATTTTTACGCCATGAGAAAAGGAGAACAAAACCATGCTAAATCCTGTCATGCTAAGCCCCGTGACCTTGTCCGATGCCGCCGCCTCCCGCCTGAAAGAGCTGATGGCACAATCCCCGGAGCCGGTTCTGGGATTGCGGATCGGGGTCAAAAGCGGCGGCTGTTCGGGCTTGAGTTATACTCTTGAACTGGCGACCGAAGAAAAGACGGACGAAGAAACCCTTGAAGACAAAGGCATCAAGGTGTTCGTCGATTCGATGGCCATGATGTTTCTGGTCGGTACCGAAGTGGATTACCAGCAGAACAAGATGAACGCTTCGTTCGTGTTCAACAACCCCAATGAAAAAAGCCGTTGCGGCTGTGGTGAAAGCTTCCGGGTGTGATACGATTGCCTGCATTCCTGAACGTGGGGAGCGGAGGAGGGCCGGCCCCTCCCCCGCGGAAGAAAGGCGGGCGATGCGTCTTGACGGGGATCGTTTATGGATATTCGGCTATGGATCATTGATGTGGCGTCCGGGGTTTTCGTTCATCGAACGGCGGGGTGCGTTGGTGCGAGGCTATCACCGGGCGCCCTGCATCCTGTCCACGTATTACCGCGGCACGCCAGAGAGACCCGGACTGGTCGTGGGGCTGGAACGGGGCGGGGCGTGCCGCGGCATCGCCTTTGCCGTCGCGGCGTATGAGGCAACGGCAACCATCGCGTATTTGCAGGACCGCGAAATCGGTCGGATCAAAGGCGGGGGCGCCTATATTCAAAAGTATGTCAGGGTCGTTCTCGACGATGGGCGGCGCGTGCCGGCCTTGAGCTACATCGCCAACCATGATCATCCGCAATACCTTGGCCGGCTGCCTTTGGAAGAAGCGGTCGGTCTGGTGCGTCAGGGCATCGGGCAGGGTGGAAGCGCACGCGATTATTTCGCAGATCTTCTGGATCACCTGCACGCCTTCGGCATCCGGGACCGTTTCGTGCAAAAGCTGATGGGCATGGTGGAACATCGCGCCCCCTCACCTGACTCCCCGAAGGACCATGGCGGAGCGCTGGCATTCTCAGAGGGCATCCTTTATGAAGGGGGGGGAACGAAAAAACACGGTATAACCCTTTCAGAGTTTGGAGCCATGACCCACAGCGCACGCCCTCGTCCTCTTGTTCTGTGCATTCTGGATGGCTGGGGCCATCGAACGGAAACAGCCGACAACGCCATTGCCCTGGGCCATACGCCCAACTGGGACCGTCTGTTGACCTCCTGCCCCCACACCCTGATCGAGACATCCGGCCTGGACGTGGGGCTGCCTGACGGCCAGATGGGCAACTCCGAGGTCGGGCACACGAATCTCGGGGCCGGCCGGGTGGTGATGCAGGATCTGCCGCGCGTCGATGCGGCGGTGGCCGATGGCTCGCTGATCACCAATCCCGCCCTGACCCGGTTCATCCATACCCTGAAGGACACCCATGGCACGGCGCACCTGATGGGGTTGATGTCGCCCGGGGGGGTTCATTCCCACCAGGACCACATGGCGGCCTTGGCCCGCGCCATCGCCACCGCGGGCGTGCCGGTTTTCGTGCACGCTCTTTTGGACGGGCGCGACACGCCCCCTTCGTCGGGCAAGGGCTTCACCGCCCGGTTCCTAGACGCCGTGAAGGATCTGCCAAAGGTCAGAATTGGCGTCGTCAGCGGGCGCTATTACGCCATGGACCGCGACAAACGCTGGGACCGGGTTGAAAAGGCGTTCGAGGCCCTCGTCAATGCCAACGCCCCCGCCGCGCCCGATGCCCTGACGGCGATTCAAAACTCCTATGACGCCGGCAAAACCGATGAATTCGTGCTGCCCGTGCGGATTGCCGACTATCCGGGGATGCGGGAGGGCGACGGGGTGCTGATGGCCAACTTCCGGGCCGACCGCGCCCGCGAAATCCTGACCGCCCTTGCCGATCCGGCCTTCGCCGGCTTCGCGCGATCCAGGGTCCCGGTGCTTGCCGCCCGGCTGGGCCTGACCGAATACTCGAAAGATTTGAATGCGTTCTATCCATTCCTGTTCCCACCGCAGAATCTGACCAATATTCTTGGGGAGCTGGTGTCAAAGGCCGGCATGACCCAGCTGCGCATCGCCGAAACCGAGAAGTACGCCCATGTCACTTTCTTCTTCAACGGCGGCGAGGAAAGGAGCTATTCCGGGGAGGAACGGATTCTCATCCCGAGTCCCAAGGTTGCGACCTATGATCTGCAACCGGAGATGTCGGCACCGGAGGTTACGGATAAACTGGTGGAGGCGATCGAATCGGGCCGGTTCGATATCATCATCTGCAACTACGCGAACGGCGACATGGTGGGCCACACCGGAATCCTCCCCGCCGCCATCAAGGCGACCGAAACGGTGGATGCCGCCCTTGGCCGGGTGGAGGCGGCGGTGCGGCAGCGGGGCGGCGCCCTGTTCATCATCGCCGACCATGGCAACTGCGAGATGATGCGCGATCCGGTCACCGGCGAGCCGCACACCGCCCACACCGTGGGCAAGGTGCCGGCGATCCTGGTCAATGCGCCGGGGATCGACCGCCTGAGGGAAGGTCGTCTGGCCGACATCGCCCCCACCATGCTCGATCTTCTGCGCATGCCACAACCCACAGAAATGACCGGGCATTCCCTTCTGGTCGCGGAGATGGAACCCCATGCCGTCATGCGGACACCGGCGTGAGCCTTCTGTGTCGATCCCCTTCCGACGGCGGGGCACATGGAAAAGGGCCGCCGGGATCTTCGGTATGCTGGGGGGGGTGTTGTTTGCGTCATGGGTGGCGTTGGCGGCCCCCCTGCCCGAGTCGCGTCCGGAAATGCCGGCGGAGCGCTTGCAATCCCTGGAAAGAATTCTGAAAGAACGCCAGCGTGAACACGAGAAACTGCGACACGAGGCCGAAAGCCTTGCCGGTGAACTGGTGGCCGTGAAGGCGCACCTGGTGCGATCCGCCGCCGCCGTGCAGGAACAGGAAGAAACCCTGACCCGGCTTGAACAACAACTCACCGTGCTGGAAGAAAAGCGCGCCACGTTGCGCGAGACTCTGAACCGGCGCGGCGAGCAGAAAATCAAGGTGCTGATGGCGTTGGAGCGGTTGGCCTGGCGACCGGCGGAGGCTTTGCTGGTCCAGCCCACGACACCGGCCGGCACCGTGCGCAGCGCCATTCTGCTGCGGGCGACGGTGCCGCAGATTCTGGCCTCGGCGGCGGAAATCAAGGCCGAAATCGCCACGCTCGGCACGCTGCATGGGGAAATTTCGACCAAACGGAACCACATCGCCCGCCTGACCCGCGAACGGGACACCCAGCACGACCGTCTGCGCACCCTGTTCGAGCGCAAGGTGACCCTGCAACATCAGACCGAAGACCGCAGCCGTGACGCCGTTCTCCATGTCAACGCAGTCAGCCAGGAGGCGCAGGATCTGCGCGAGTTGATTGCGCGACTGGAGGAAGAGCGCCAGCAAAGGCTGGCGGCGGAAAAACGGCAGGAAGAAGAACGCCAGGCCGCCGAACGTCAACGCCGCGAAGAAAAGCGCAAGGCGGAAGAAGAGCAGAAACGGCGTCAAAGGCTGGAGGAGGCCCACAAAACCGCCGACGCGCACCGCCGCGCCGTGTCCCGACTCGACGTGCAACAGACACCGCCAGAAAAGGAAATATCCCCGCCACAGCCTGAATCAAAGGCAGAGAAGGCAGAGTCCGCAGAGGAGACAACGCCTCTTACGATTGACCAGAAATATTTGCGCTCTTTCAGCGAGGCCCGTGGACATATGCCGATGCCCGCGCGTGGCCAGGTGACGATCACCTATGGCCAGATCAACGATGTCGGCTTGACTTCAAAAGGAATTACCATCCGGACCCGCTCCAGTGCCCAGGTTGTTGCACCCTATGATGGCATCGTCGTTTTTTCAGGACCTTTCCGCGGCTATGGGCGCCTCTTGATCATCGAGCATGGCGAGGGGTATCATACGGTCCTCGCCGGAATGACCCGGATCGATACCGAGGTGGGACAGCGTCTGCTCACCGGGGAACCGGTCGGGATCATCGAAAATCCGGGGGAACCGATTTTGTACGTGGAACTGCGCCGCGAAGGTCAGCCCATAAACCCTCTGCCATGGTTGGCGGCACGAAAAGGTAATACTCGAGGATGAAACGAACGGTAATTCTTGCGTTGGGCGTCATGCTGGCATTGTCGCCTACGATGGCCGGTGTGGCCGGGGCCGCATCACAGGAACCACAGACAGAGAAAGATACCTATCATCTTCTGGAATTGTTCGGGGCGGCCTTCGAACGAGCGCGCCGCGATTATGTCGATGATGTGGGCGATCAACAGCTCATCGAAAATGCCATCAACGGCATGCTGAGTTCACTTGATCCCCATTCCGGCTACCTGAACGCTAAAAACTACAAGGAAATGCAGGTCCAGACGAAAGGCCAGTTCGGAGGCCTTGGGATCGAGGTCACCCTCGACAACGGCTGGGTCAAGGTCATCAGCCCCATCGATGAAACGCCGGCATCGCGGGCCGGAGTCCAGCCCGGGGACTACATCACGCACCTTGACGGCAAACCGGTCCTTGGTCTGAACCTGAACGATGCCGTGGACAAAATGCGCGGTCCGCCCGATTCCAACATTCGCCTCACGATCCGGCGCGAAGGGATGGAATCGTTCGACCTCACCCTGACCCGTGCCGTCATCAAAATCCAGTCGGTGAAAGGCCGGGTAGAGGGAGAAGACATCGGCTATCTGCGGATCACGAGCTTCACCGACCGGACCGCGGCCACCCTGCAACAGGTCCTGCAGGACGTGAAGGACCAGACACACGGCAAGCTCAAGGGCTATGTGCTCGATTTGCGCAACAATCCGGGGGGATTGCTGGATCAGGCCATCGCGGTGGCCGATGTCTTTTTGAATCAAGGCGAAATCGTTTCCACCCGGTCACGGCGGACGGAGGATATCCAGCGCTATAATGCCCGCAAGGGAGATCTGGCCGACACGTTGCCCATCGTCGTCTTGATCAACGATGGCTCGGCTTCGGCCTCGGAAATCGTCGCCGGCGCCTTGCAAGACCACCGGCGGGCCATCCTGGTCGGGACCCGTTCGTTCGGCAAAGGCTCGGTGCAGACGATCATCCCCCTGCACGGCAACGGGGCCATGCGGCTGACCACGGCCCGCTATTATACCCCCTCGGGCCGCTCCATCCAGGCGGTCGGCATCGAACCGGACATCCTGGTGGAACAGGCCCGTTTGCAGGTTGTGGCCGGCAATGGACGGCCGCGCAGCGAAGCCGATTTGCGACACGCCCTGACCAATGACACGCTGAAATCGGAACAAGGGAAGGATGAAACCGCTACGCCTTCCGTCGCGCCAGCCTCCCAGCCCCCGAAGGACAGGGAACAGCCCCGCGGCGAGCAGGACAAACCCAGGGAAAAAGAAAGCGAGATCAGGCTGGGGTCGCCGGAAGACTACCAGCTTGCACGGGCTTTCGATCTGTTGCGAGGTCTGTCGCTCTATCGGGTGGTCCAGATGACCAATTCGTTTTGAGCCAAAACGCTCCCCGCGCGAAGGGGCCTTCCCTTTCGCGCGGGGGATCTTTCCGCATTCCTTTCGCAAGGCGTCGGCGTGTCCTTCAAACTGCCCTTTCTGTCCCGCCGCTCGGGCGATGAAGACGATGACGAATTCTCGGACGATGAAGACGATCGTCCGGGGTTGCTGGCTCGGCTGTTCGGCCGGAAGGAGGACGAGGAGGCCGGTTTTGACGAACCCACCCGTGAGGGAAGGGATTTCATCAAGGGTGATGGTGGCGTTGACGTTGGCGCCGGCAACGAGGACGAGGAGAGGGAACCTGGAAACGGGCGCACACGCTGGCGGATACTCGGGGCTGGTTTTCTGGCGGTTCTGCTGATCGGGGCCGGAACGGGGTATTACCTGATGACGGGTCAGGATCCCACCGCCTCCGAAACGGCGGAGGAATCACCACCGGATGAGGAAGAAACGACAGAAGATGATACGATCATCGTTCTGGCCACCCTGCCCCTGCCACCGGTTGACCGGTCCGCATCATGGGGAAGTCCGGGAGATGAAGGACGCGGCATGGGCGGTAGTGGTCCCCGTCAGGGAGCGGGGAGCAAAACCGTTGCGCCGACAGGCGTGAAAGGAGGGGGGGGCAAGCCCGCGCCGATCCTCCAGGAGCCGTCCGCCGCCCCCGTGCCGGCGGACATCGACCCCACACCGCCGGCCTTCGACCGTCTGCCGGCACCGCCGGCGGCAACGGCCTTGCGCAAGGCGCCCGTGGCGGAACTCGTGGCTCAATCGGTCCATGGGCCTTTGCCGGTGATCGCGCCATCGGGCCAGACCCCCCTCAAAGCCTATGCCCGTCCATTCACCAAAGAGAAGAACACCCCGCGTCTTGCCATCATTCTGACGGATCTGGGGTTGAAGCGCGTCCCTACCGAAGCGGCGATCGATCGGACACCCGCCGAGGTCACACTGGCCTTCAGCGCGTATGGATTCACCTTGAAAACGTGGGCTGAACGCGCGCGCGCCGCCGGGCACGAAATCCTGCTGACCCTGCCGATGGAAGGGCACGATTTTCCGGTGCAGGATCCGGGACCGTTGGGCCTTTTGACAACCCTGTCGCAACGGGATAACCAGACGCGCCTGGAAATGGTGCTCGCGCGCGCCACAGGATACACCGGGCTGGTGGCGAGCGGTGGCGAGCGCTTCCTGACCAGCACCGATCATATTGTGCCGGTGGTGGATGCCCTGCGGGAGCGGGGATTGCTGTTCGTGGATAACGGAGCCGCCGGCGGACAAAGCGTCATCGATCCCGCCGCAACGGCCCTGGCGGTGGTCGATCTGGTGGTGGATGAAAAGAACTATGCCGGCTCCATCGACGCCCGGCTGCGTCATCTGGTGGCCCTGGCCAAGGAACGAAAGCGGGCCGTGGCCATCGCCACGGCCACTCCCCTGACCCTTAAACGTTTGAGCCTATGGTGGGGGGGCCTTGACAAGGAAGGGGTCGCCCTGGCCCCGGTCTCGGCCCTGATCTCGTTTCAGGAATGACAGGGATCCCAAGATTCGATATCACTCATGCGATCCTAGGAGTCCGTTTTTTCAAAGACGGGAATTGGTATCCATTTGATCTCCCGTCACGAGTTGGGACAGCCCTCAAGGAGGATAGGTACGGGGATATGAACTGCCGGGTGGCGGCAGGGTGGAACCTTTTTTGCCGCAGCCGGACAAGGGACCGATGCACAAAACGCAAAGAAGAATGGCCCCCATGCACCGTGATCGCGACCGGTCAGGGCTTCCCCTCAGCACCAAGCGGCGTGGCTTACGTGCCATACGGTGCGTTGCCGCGCGTACCAACGCATGCCAATCAAGAATGACGTGCACCGGCGTGACAGGCCTCCATCGTCGCAACAAAAGGTGTCCCCCGATCCCGTTCTGAAGGGTCCTTCTCAAAACCCTAGAATGACTTTAACGGACCGCCACTACCGCCACTGTTGTAACACAGCAGGATCAAGAAGGTTCAAAAAAGCGCCAGCGCGCCTGGGCAACGGCAGCCGTGACGTTGACGGGCGCCGTACCGCCAAAACTGGTCCGGCTGGCAACGGAATCCTCCACCCCCAACACCTGATACACCGCGGACGTCAGGTCGGGGACAATCGTTTGCATGTCGGCGAGCGGCAGGGAGGCAGCATCCCCAAAACCCGCACCAGCCAATCGGCAAGATCGGTCGCGGTGATATGACCCACGGCGCAGGCCGCCCCCATGGCCTCGGCATGCACGGTCAGATCGGCGATCATGCCGGTCATGGCGGCAAGGCACAGGTTCAGGGTATCGGCCGTTTCGAACACCGGTTCCTTGTCGTCCTGCATGTCCTTGGCATAGGCCAGCGGCACCCCCTTCATGACCACGAGAAGCGCATTCAAGGCGCCGATCACCCGCCCGGCCTTGGCGCGGATCAGCTCGGCCGCATCGGGGTTGCGTTTCTGTGGCATGATGGAGCTGCCGGTAGTGAAGGCATCGGACAAACTAACAAACCGGAACGGCGAGGAGGTCCACAGCACCAGTTCCTCGGCCAGCCGCGACAGATGCACGGCGCACAGGGCCGCGGCGGACAGAAATTCAAGGGCGAAATCCCGGTCCGACACCGCATCGAGGGAATTGGCGCACGGACGGTCAAACCCCAGCTCCGCCGCGGTGCGGTGGCGATCAATGGGAAACGACGTGCCGGCAAGGGCCGCGGCCCCAAGCGGACATTCGTTCAACCGCCGGCGGGCATCGGTGAAGCGTCCACGGTCGCGCCCGATCATTTCGACATAGGCCAGCAGATGATGGCCGAAGGTGACGGGTTGTGCCGCCTGCAAATGGGTGAACCCCGGCATCACGGTGGCGGCATGGCGTTCGGCCTGGTCCAGAAGGGTCCCTTGCAGGCGGCTTTGCGCCTCCATCAGGGCATCGATCGCCCCGCGCACCCACAAACGGAAATCGGTTGCCACCTGGTCGTTGCGCGAACGGGCGGTGTGCAACCGCCCTGCCGCCGGCCCGATCCGCTCGGCAAGCCGGGCCTCCACATTCATATGGATGTCTTCAAGCGCGGCTTTGAAAACGAATCGCCCTTCGGTGATTTCCTGGGCGATCTGGTCCAATCCGTTCAGAATGGCCGCACCGTCTTCATGCGTTATGATGCCCTGGGCCACTAGCATGGCGCAATGGGCTTTCGATGCGCGAATGTCTTCGGCGTGTAACCTTTTATCGAAGGTGATGGAAGCATTGATGCGTGCCATGATCTCGGACGGACCAGCGGCGAAACGACCGCCCCAGAGAGGATTGACGTCGGAAGAGGTCATGGATTTTCACCTGAACTGAGAAGGCGCGGGAACGCCCCGCCGGTTTTTTCCAGTTTGTTTCATCAACGCGAAAGGACTAAAGACCCCATGCACAAACGAACCATGGTCCTGAGTGTCGTCACAACGATTGCCCTTGCTTTGGTCAGCATAGCCTTGTGGTGGGCCGACAGGCAAGGGGTCCATCGCCTGGAGGCGCCCCAGCGGGTCGGTGTTCTTGTGCCGCTGGACCCACCGGCGCCGATTCCAGAGGGGACCGTCACGACCGAAGAGGGTAAAACCTTAACGCTTGCCGAAGTGCACGAAGGACGGGGAGGACGGTTGACGGTGCTGAATCTGTGGGCGAGCTGGTGCGCACCCTGTGTGCGGGAGATGCCTTCCCTCGACCGCCTGCGTCAGGCCGTTGCGGCGGAAGGGATTGCGGTGCTGGCCGTTTCGGAGGATGCGACCATCGACCAGGCCCGCGCTTTTCTGACCCGGGAAGGGCTGACGGGGCTTGGGCTCTACCACGATCCGCACGGACACCTGGCCCAGGCGCTGGGGGTGCGGGGCTTGCCGTCAACCTATCTTTTAGGACCTGACAGGCGAGTCGTGGCCACCCTGGAAGGGGAGGCTGAATGGGATTCGCCCGCCATGGTGACCCGTCTGCGTGCCCTTGCCACGACTCCGGCGTCGAAAACGATGGTCGGTCGATGAACCGCTTCGTCGGGAACGCATCGAGGGCGTTGGCGTCTGCTCAAACAAACGGCAGAGCGCCCGCATTATGGGCGCCCATTGCCTGCCCTGAACCTTCGCCACCCAGATTTCAAAGGATGTTTGCGGACTGGCATATTCCATGCTAAAGAATCCTTAGCACGGCTGAAGAGTCCTCGCACGTAGGATTCTTCGCGCGTGGGGTTGCGCGCACGTGCCTGACGCAGGAATAGAGTCGCATGCTCAGCCAAGCCCTCCCTCACAGCCGGAGACCTCGGAGACCATGAAAAAGATCGAGGCGGTCATCAAACCCTTCAAACTGGACGAAGTGAAAGAAGCCCTGCACGAAATCGGGCTTCAAGGCATCACGGTCACCGAGGCCAAGGGCTTCGGACGGCAGAAGGGACATACGGAACTTTATCGCGGGGCGGAATATGTGGTGGATTTCCTGCCGAAGGTGAAAATCGAACTGGTGCTGGACGACGGACTGGTGGAACGGGCCATTGAGGCCATCCAGCAGGCCGCCCACACGGGCCGTATCGGTGATGGAAAGATTTTCGTCTCCAGTATCGAGGAAGCCATCCGTATCAGAACCGGCGAGCGCGGCACAGACGCTATTTGATTGAGCGATGGCAGGCCGAAATATCGGCCAAAGCCAAAACGGAAAAAATTACAACCGCCACGAGATCATGGGAACAAGTTCATGTCCGATATTAAAAATGTTTTGGAGATCATCAAGGAACACGACGTAAAGTACGTCGATTTCCGCTTTACGGACCCGAAAGGGAAGTGGCAGCACACGGCCCAGCACGTTCGGACCATCGACGAGGGAAGCCTGGAAGAAGGTTTCATGTTCGATGGTTCGTCGATCGCCGGCTGGAAAAGCATCAACGAGTCGGACATGATCCTGAAGCCGGATCTGGCAACGGCGGTCATGGACCCTTTCGCCGCGCAGCCGCTGTTGATTCTGTTCTGCGATATCATTGAGCCGTCCACGGGACAGATGTATGATCGTGACCCGCGGTCCATCGCCAAAAAGGCCGAGGTGTATCTTGGCGCCACGGGCATTGCGGATACCGCCTATTTCGGGCCGGAAGCCGAATTTTTCGTGTTCGATGATGTCCGGTTCGATGTGAGAATGAACCGCGTTTCCTATGAAATCGATTCCGAGGAAGGCCCTTATGTCACCGGTAAGGCCTTTCCGGAAGGCAACCTGGGGCACCGTCCCGACGTCAAGGGCGGGTATTTCCCGGTTCCGCCCGTCGATTCGATGCAGGATTTGCGCGCCGAAATGCTGACGTTCATGGCCGACATGGGATTGCCGGTCGAAAAACATCACCACGAAGTGGCCCCCTCGCAAATGGAGCTGGGGATCAAGTTCGAAACACTGGTGCGCGCCGCCGACTTCATGCAGATTTATAAATATGTCGTCCATAATGTGGCGGCCTCCTATGGCAAGACGGCAACGTTCATGCCCAAACCTCTTTTCGGCGACAACGGTTCGGGCATGCACACCCACCAGTCGCTGTGGCACGAGGACAAGCCTTTGTTCGCCGGGGCCGGTTATGCGGATTTGTCGGAAAGCGCCTTGTATTACATCGGCGGGATCATCAAGCACGCGCGGGCGCTGAACGCTTTCACCAATCCCACCACCAACAGCTACAAGCGCCTGATTCCGGGGTTTGAGGCGCCGGTGCTGCTGGCCTATTCCGCCCGCAACCGCTCGGCCTCGTGCCGCATCCCCTATGCGGTCAGCCCGAAGGCGAAACGGGTGGAGGTTCGCTTCCCCGATCCGGCCGCCAACCCCTATCTTGCCTTTGCGGCCATGATGATGGCGGGACTGGACGGGATTCAGAACAAGATCCATCCGGGCGATCCCATGGACAAGAATCTCTATGATCTGCCTCCAGAGGAACTGGCGGGGGTGCCGACCGTGTGCGGCAGCTTGCGCCAGGCGTTGGAAACACTTGAAAAAGACCATGACTTCCTGTTGAAAGGCGACGTGTTCACGCAAGGCTTCATCGATTCCTATATCGAATTGAAGTGGGAGGAAGTGTACAACTTCGAGCGCACTCCCCACCCGATCGAGTACCAGATGTATTACAGCGTGTGACGCTGTGGCAGGCCGGGGAGAGGCGTCTTAAAGAATTGAGGGGGGGGTTGTGGGGGGAGGCAAGCC
>WOUV01000206.1 GCA_009773045.1 Rhodospirillaceae bacterium
CGCAACAGCCTGTTGACGGTGGAGCGGCTCTCAAGGCCGTACAGTTCATGATAGGCTTGGCAGAAGGGCGCTTCGGTAATTTCGGAAAGGGAGATATCTTTCTGCTGTCCTTCCTTCTGCTTGACCTGTTCAAGGAGCACCTTGTCGCGATAGGTTCCGTCGCTGGCTTGCCATTCCTGGACAACGCGAACCCCATCGGTGCGCTTGTCCTTGAACAGGGACTGTGCCTTGGCCGCGGTTTCCGTTTTGTGGACTCCGTCAACGATCCAGCGTCCGTCACGGAAGACATATATCTCATACGATTCGCCACGTTTTGCCACCGTTGCCTCCATCAGTTCCTTGGAGCCGGCTGCCTGATACAAAAAGACCCCGCGCACACGATGCCTTCTGCGTTCCCCGCCACGGGGTGGCGCCGTTTTCCCTTTTCCCGAGGGAGATACTCTGGCGGCAGGGAGGCGCCTCTGTCAACCTGGCTCGACAGGCAAAACAGGGCGGCGCCATTTCCACGCAATGTTCCCACGCAATGACGGCAGGGCGGATGAAAAGGTCATGGACAAGGATTTGCGATGCTTTGGACATTGCGTTACAGTCTCGTTCATCCCACGATCACGTCGGCATGAGATGAGAGGGTTCGTGTGTGAAAGGGATTCGTGTGCACGCGAGCTGCGTTGCCCTGGCCGGTGTTGGCGTGCTATTGCGGGGACCGTCACGGGCGGGTAAATCCGATCTTGCTTTGCGTCTGTTGGTTCAGGGGGGACGTCTCGTTGCGGATGATGGCACGGATCTTGTGGTACGGGAGGGTCGGCTGTACGCCGCGGCACCGCCTGCCATTGCCGGCCTTATAGAGGTGCGTGGGGTTGGCATCGTGAATATTGGCTGTATTTCTGAAGCTGAGGTTCTGCTGGTGGTTGATCTGGTGGCGCCGGACGAGGTGGAGCGAATGCCTGAAGAACAATGGTGCGAGGTGGTGGCAAACGTGCGCGTGCGTCGGGTGGCTCTGGGTGGCCGGCGGACGTCTGGGTCTGGTTTCGTGACAGGCAATCCTTCAGAAGAGGACGCCGGCACCCTCCCAAGGGGCGATGCCTCCCCCGTCGTGGTGATCACCGGACCTGTCGGGAGCGGGGAAAAGTTCTGCCCTGAAAGCTCTGGAGGACATGGGCTATGAGGCGGTGGACAATTTGCCGATGTCGCTTCTTGCGGGCGTGGTGCGCCAGGACGGTGGGCCACGGCGCCCTTTGGCCTTGTGCATCGACATTCGTACCCGTGATTTCGGGGTCGAGTCGGTTCGGCAGGGACTTGATCTTCTGAAACACGAAGGCGGCGTGGACGTGCAACTTGTTTATATCGACTGCGATGAGGAAGTGTTGCGCCGCCGTTTCACCGAAACGCGCCGCCGGCACCCCTTGGCCCTGGATCGTCCGCTGACCGATGGCATCCGTTATGAACGGCAGTTGATGGCGCCATTGCGGGATGCGGCCCATCTGATCATCGATTCATCGCAGCTGCCGCCCGTGGCTTTGAAGCAACGGCTGGAGCACTGTTTTGTCGGCGGGGTTCATCGGGGGCTTGGGGTGTTCGTGTCGTCGTTCGCCTTCCGTCAGGGGGTGCCGCGCGAGGCCGATCTTGTGTTCGATGTGCGATTCTTGAAGAATCGCCACTATGAACCCGCGTTACGTCCGTGCACGGGACGCGAGGCCGATGTGGCCGCCTTCGTCGCGAGTGACCCGGCCTTTGCGTCTTTTTTCGACACGCTGGTCTGTCTGTTGAAACCCCTGTTGCCGCGGTACGAGGCGGAAGGCAAAAGCTATCTGACGATTGCCATCGGCTGCACGGGCGGCCGGCACCGGTCGGTATTCGTGGCCGAACAGTTGACAGGCTGGCTCCGCGCGCAAGGAACCCGCGTTGCCTTGCGCCACCGGGAGCTGGAAGCCTATGAGGGATGATGAGGATCCGGATGATCGGGATGATACTCGTGACTCACGGCCGTCTGGCCGAAGAATTGATTGCGGCGATGGAACATGTGGTTGGACCACAGCCGGGTGTCGTTGCCGTTTGCATCGGGCCGGATGATGACATGGAGCAGCGTCGTCTCGACATCCTGGAAAGTGTCGCGACCGTCGATGATGGCGCGGGGGTCGTTGTGCTGACCGACATGTTCGGCGGGACGCCCTCCAATCTGGCCATTTCGATCATGGACAAGGCCAAGGTGGAGGTGATCGCCGGGGTGAATCTGCCCATGCTGATCAAGCTTGCCTCGGTACGCAGTGTCGAACCGTTGTCGGTTGCCGTCACCAGCGCTCAGGAAGCCGGGCGCAAGTATATCAACGTCGCCTCGCGCCTGCTTGCGCAGGACCGATCATGAATGAAACGTCTGTCCCGGAGGAGCCGGGGACTCCGGATTTTTCTGCCTGCCGCCGGTCGGTCACCATTTGCAACCAGTTAGGATTGCATGCGCGGGCGGCTGCCCGCTTCGTCAAACTCGCGGCACGCTATCAAGCCGACATCACGGTTCATCACAAGGGGCAGAGCGCCAGCGGAATTTCCATCATGGGCCTGATGATGCTGGCCGCAGGGCCAGGGTGCACCATCGAGATCACTGCACGCGGCTCCGATGCCGAGCCGGCCCTGGAAGCGTTGTGTCAACTGGTGGAGGGCAGGTTCGACGAGATCTGAAAGGACGGGAAACAGGGGCAACACGGGCAGCAGGCAGGTGCCGTCCCTAATCGTGTCCTTGTCTTCAATAGAATATGCCGACGACGGCCCCGGTCAGATAGCAGGCCAGCGTGCCGGAAGCGAGGGCGCGCACGCCAAGTTCAACGATCTCCGCGCGCCGGTCCGGGAGTATACCGACAAGGCCGGCGAGCATGATGCCAAGGCTGCCAAGATTGGCAAATCCACACAAGGCATAGGTCATGATGATGCGCGAACGCTCACTCAGGGTGCCGGAAGACAAATGCGCTAGATCGAAATAGGCGATCAGTTCGTTCAGCACGATCTTGGTTCCAAGCAGATTGCCGGCGGCGGCTGTTTCGCTCCATGGAATCCCCATCAGCCAAGCCAGCGGCCGCATCAGCCAGCCCATCATCCGTTGCAAGGTCAGGGGGAGGCCTTCCACGTTTGGCAACAGACTTAAAACCCCGTTGAGAAGAAAGACCGATCCGATCAACACGATCAATGTGGATGTGACGCTGAACCACAAGACCGCACCGTTCTGTGTGCCACGTGACAGAGCATCCATGGTGCCGACATACACGTCATGACCCTCATCGGTGGTGCGTGCGGTGCAGGTATCGTCGGGAATCATCAGTTTGGCCACCATCACGGCCGCCGGTACGCTGATCAGCGAGGCGATCAGCAGGTGGCCCAGGGAATCAGGAATGATGCTGTTCAGGAAGCTTGCATACAGCAGCATGACCGTGCCGGCGATGGTGGCCATGCCGCTGGTCATGACGACAAACAGTTCTTCACGACTTAAGGATGCCAGATAGGGACGAATCAGCAACGGCGCCTCGACCATGCCGACGAAAATGCTGGCGGTGGCACACAGTCCCACGGCCCCGCCAATACCCATGATTCGTTCAAGAATCATGGAAAAGCTCGTCACGATCAGGGGTAACACACGCCAGTAATAAAGCACTGCCGACAGAGCCGACGTCATCAAGATCATCGGCAAAGCCTGGAAGGCAAGAATGAAATTGCTCTCTGTGGTTGTGGGTATGAACGGCAGGGGGCCGCCGCCCAGATAGCCGAATACAAACGTTGTTCCAGCCCGTGTTGCGTTCTGCAAGGCATCGCCTGCATGAGCGATGGAAGAAAACATCTGCCGTATCTCTGGCGTTTTCAACAATACTGTACAAACCAGAATCTGAGAGGCAATGCCGCCAAATGCGACACGCCAGTTTACCTGTCGATGGTTCTCGCTCAATAACCAGGCAAGAACAGTCAACCCTGGCCATCCATCAGTTTAGAATGGCCTTCCAGAGGCGGGGGAGCGGCAGGCACGCCTGGATGATTTTGACGATGCGTTGGATGCCGCGCGTGAACC
>WOUV01000207.1 GCA_009773045.1 Rhodospirillaceae bacterium
GATTTGAGTCCCCCTTCCATCAAAGCTAGACCCCTTGAATCACACGCAGATTCCTGCCGTCAACAACCCATTGCGCTAAACTGATAGATGGTCAGCATTGAACCCCCGCATGAGGATCCTGCAAATGCGTAATGTAATGTGAATGCAATAATGAATTCAAAACCACTCCATGCGAGCAGCTGCTTGTTTGAAATGATGTCCCCCATCGTTATTCTGAGCATCTTTCACTTCCTCTTGCGCTCGAATATCAAAATAAGGAGATTACCATGCCTGAAGGAATCTCTATGGAGTTCAAACCTGCCCCGTCCGGTAGCAGCGACGGTCGTACCATCCCTGCCATGGAATACGATCATGCCTGTCTCGTTTACGAAAACGACGCAGGCGAGAGAAGGGTGATCCGTGGTGGACCAGAACGCGACGACTCGCTCGCATTGTTCGGTACCATTGCGGTTCAAGCGGATATCCCCCTTTCCGAGTCGAAAGACAAATATGGCGATGGCGAGACCCCCGAAACCCGACACGCGATAAAGCTTGACCTTGGCGGACGAAACCCAAAAGAAGTCTGGCGGGAAATGACGGAGAAAGCAACCGAAATCGGTCATGCCGGCATTGAGTATGATACCGTACCGCACATTAGCACGCCACAGAACAGCAACTCGGTTGTGCGGACGGTCCTCGATGCGGCGGGGATCGACACGGGCACGGTTCTGCCTGCCGAGGCCAAGGATACAGCCTATGGCTTCTGAACCAACCTTTATAAAATTAATAAGGGTAAAAAGGAAGACCCCCAGCCGCTTCCAGAGCCGAACCCGGCCCCCCCGCCCAAGGAGGTGGCCCCCAAGGGCCAGGCCGGGCAGGAGAAGGAAAAGGGAAGACCTGATCCCGAACCTGACCCACACCCTGATCCCGAACCCGAACTGACCCCTGATCCCCCGCTTGAACCGGCGTCGGAACAGCCGGCAACGGAGCAGGCGGACCTTGTTTCGCGTCTAGCCCAGCCTCGGGAAATCGATTTTCCCGAAGAAGGGCAGGGACTTCCCCCGGCGCTCCTCAAAGGCCCCTGGGTGTGGACCGCGGACGAGCGGGATCAGGCGCAGGAGGCCGCGCGCGCGCTCCCCCCCCTGGGACCCGCGCCGCGATTCCATGCGGGACGACGTGGAAACGTGGTTCAGGCATTATTATCCGGGAGAGGTGACGTGGAATGCGACTAGGAAAATGGTGCCACCCCGTCCGGCCCACCCCATGCCCCAAAAGAGTACGCCCCCCATCACGCCCAATGGAGAGCCGCTCGATGCGGCGCTGAATCGGTTCGTCCGTTATGTGAAAGACAATAATCCGGCGTTAAGCGGCGGGGAAAAGGTGACGGCCCTGCAAAACGGCCTTAACCTGTTCAATGCCGAAGGCGTCCTGCGGCGCAAACCACAGCCTGGCGCCCATGGCTTCCTGCCGTTGAAGGAAGACGGCGACCCCGGCCCGAAAACCCGCGCCGCCCTGCGCCAGACCCTGGCCCGGCTCGGCCCCAATCGGGTGACGGAAGCCTATGCCCTGGGCCGGTTCAACACCTTTGCCCGCACCGCCGACCCGGATGCCTTGAAAACGGAGACCGAATCCATCTTCACCCCTCTCTACCCGCGCACCCGCGCCGCGGAGGCCCATCCTTTGGTGGCGGAGGCCCTTCAGGATACCTTGAACCAGTTGGCCGGCGAGGACGACGACCGAGATTTCGTGCCGCTGAAAGTGGATGGCGCCATCGGCCCGAAAACACAGGCCGGGTTTGCCCGTATCCTTGCCCGTGTCGGCCCGGATTCGGTGACACGGCGCCTTGCCCGTACCCTGGCCTTGTGGAGGCATTAGGAATCAGGGGGGGGGATGCGGGGGGGGGGGGAAGGCCAAACCTTTCCCACCCGCGGCGCTCTTGGGCACGACGGTGCGTAACGCGGTGGCCGTGACCGGTCCCCCTTGAACCGCCTGTTGGTCATTTCAGGGCACTTTAAAAACTCTTGCTCACTCTCCACGCGCCTTATATAATGAGATCGTATTTTTAGATTTGTGAGAACATATAAGGAGTGGAGCCATGAAAAAATACTCGTTATCCGCTGCTGCAAGTGCTTTCTTGTTTCTGATGGCGTCATCCCCTCAGGCGGCGACCATCAACACCTTTAACTTGGCGCAAGATCCGGATGGCATGCTGCGTGGTCAGTTCAGAAGCACTGTCGAGGGGACCTTCGATAATATCTGGGGCTTCAACCTGTCGCAGGAAAGCAATATGTTGGCCACCAGTCTGACCGTATCGTTGAGCAATGTTTCACGGTATATCAGGGATCTGACCCTATCCCTCTTCACGGGAACGTATGATGGAAATACCTCCGCCGCGCCATTGACGTCCACGACAGACGATACTGTGATATCGTTCGGGTGGAGCGGATTCCAGTTCGAGGGGATAACCTACAGCGGCGCGTTGACGCCAGGGGATTATTACCTGCAAACAACCGGTGTGGTTCTGGAAGGAAGCCGCACCCTTTCGGGTAACATGGAGGTTGCACCGGTGCCGCTTCCAGCAGCGTTGCCGTTGTTCGGAATCGCTCTCGCCGGTTTGATGATGTGGAATCGTAAAGGCCGTGGCGCCCTGTCCAAAACGGCGTGAACACAACAACTTTGAACACAACACTTTCTGGGGGAGGAGGGGATCGTCCCCCAGAAAGCAGAGTTTTTTCTGCGGTGCATGCGCCGGAATCTATAGCATTCTGTATCATCGGGTTTCCCAGGTGTCGATCTTTTCCCGGAAATATCGGGCATTGGCGGTGAGATCCGGTCCGCGTTGCTGCAAGGCGCCACCGATCAAAAGAATGACATCGGAACCATAAACCTCCACCATGTCCGGCAGACGGTCAAACCCCATGCCGCCGCCTGGGGCCGGCATCAACGGGCGCACGGACCCCATATCCACCCGGGCGCCGGCGACAATGGCGCGGCAGTCGTTTGTGCTGAAGGAAAACCGTCCGCCCCAATGGGGGTAAATGCTGGCATCGGCCCCCGCAAGGCGCGGCAGTTGCCCGAACAAAACATAAGGGGAGAGTCCGCTGTTTGGGTTGACCCCGATGGAGTCGTCCTCCGCCAAACGGCGCAGGGTCTCCCACCCCACCAGTCCGGGCGCCACCAAAAGACCGCCCGCTCCCGCGGCTCTGGCGGCGCGCGCCCGCGGCAACACGTGATCAAACGGTGCCGTGACGTTGGGCAGATAAAGGCATCGCCCGCCGGTTTCCT
The DNA here is from genome assembly GCA_009773045.1 of Rhodospirillaceae bacterium. GTDB lineage: Bacteria > Pseudomonadota > Alphaproteobacteria > Rhodospirillales > Rhodospirillaceae > WOUV01. The sequence goes on from WOUV01000207.1 coordinate 3,265, forward strand.
GGTTGGCGCGCGCCACCGCCTCGGCACAGCGGGCAAGCCGTTCGGCAAATGGCGCGACGGTCTGATCGGCTAGGCCATGGTCGTCCTTGATCAGGTCGATCCCGCCCCACGCAAACCGATACGCCATTTCCGCCAGCGCCGTTGCCGGCAGGCCCAGGGGCTTGAGGGCCGTGCACACCAAGGGACGCCGCGCGACGCCCGTTATGGCCCGCAGGCCGGAGGGTCCGAATCGCGGCCCCTTGAACAGGCGCGAAACGGTTTTCGGCAGACTCAGGCTCTCGACACGCAAACCGGGCTTGAGGCTGCTGTTGCCAAACAGAACATTGAGGAATTGTGTGAACTCCGCGCCGATCGTTTCCACCGCGAAGCTGATGGTCGCCGTGCACGCATCATGGGAGGAACACCGCAAATCCTCGATCCGGCCCACCATCGCCTCGGCCACGGAGCCGGACGGCAGCAGGGCAGAGGGGCATTCCACGGTTTGCTCCAGGCAAAGCGCCTCCGCCCGTGCCCGGGCTTCGATTTGATCGTCCGCCTGAATGCGATAGACGACGGTGAAGCGTTCTCCGGACAGGGACATGTTTGGGATCATAGCCCTTCGGCCTTGGCGGCGCTGTGCACGGCCTCAAGCCGCACCGCCGCAAGTTCATCGGCCCCGATGCCGAGCGGCTCGTTCAACAAGCGCTCCACGGCCTGCACCAACGCCAGGGCATCAAGCCTATATTCCCGCAAAAGATACGGCCGGCTGGCTCCGTGGGCATAACAATCCTTGATCCCCAACCGCACCAGCCGCTGACCCACACCGGCCTCGGCCATCACCTCGGCCACCGCCGACCCCAGCCCGCCAATCAGGGTGTGATTCTCCATCGTCAGGACGCCATGCCGGGGGCGGCTGACGGCGGCGAGAATCGTCGGGTCCGTGAACGGTTTCAGGGTTGAAATGTGCAAGTGCATGATGGAAACGCCCCGCGTCCGCAAGGCGTGCGTCGCGCGCAGGGCCTCCTCGGTACAGATGCCCGACGACAGAAGCGTTATGTCGGAACCGGTGGAGAGAATCCGCGCCCGGTTGAAACGCATAGGAGCCTCCGGCGCAAACAGGCGGGGGATTTCCCCCCGCAGCATGCGCACATAAACCGGCCCGGCCATGGCATCGACCACATCGAGCACGCTTTCAACCTCGGTCGCATCGCCGGGTTCAAGCAGGGTGAGGTTGGGAATGGCACGCAAAACGGCCATGTCATCGGTCGCCTGATGCGTGACGCCACCTGGCGTGGTCAGACCCGGCAAAAAGCCGAACAGCCGCACCGGCAGATTGGGATAGGCGACCGACATCGCAAGCTGATCGAGCGCCCGGCGGTACAGGAAAACGGCAAACGTATGGACAAAGGGATGGAAGCCTTCCCGGGCAAGACCCCCGGCAAAACTCAGCATGTTCTGCTCGGCCATGCCCATGGAAAAGAACCGATCGGGGTAGGTGTCGCGGAACAGGTCGCTTTCGGTCGAACTGGTCAAATCGGCGGACAGCACCACAACCTTGGGCCTGTCCTTGGCCCATTGCACCAGAGTATGGGCATGCACGCGGGAGACGGTTTCCATGGTTCAGCCTGCCTGTCCCCCAAGTGTTGCCAGAGCGGTTTGATACCGGTCCCGTTCCGCCGTATCGGTGAAGCGGACATAATGTAGCCGTGGATGGCGCTCCGCCAGGATCGGCAGGCCGCGCGTCGGGTCGGTATAGGCCAGCACCACCAGGGGGCGGCCTGTCCGGGGCGCCAAGGCCGGCAGGGCCAGCGCGTTCACATCGTGGCCATCCACGGCGGCAACCTGCCAGCCGAAGGCCTCCAGCCTGGCGGCCAAAGGTTCAATGGTCATGACATCGCCCATGGCGCCGTCGCACTGCTGTCCGTTGACATCCACATAGACGCCGATGCCATCGAGACGATGATGCGCCAGAGCCTGGCAGGCTTCCCAGGTTTGTCCCGACTGGAACTCGCCGTCGGACATGAACACCCACACCCGCCCGCTCTCTCCCTTGAGCCGGCGGGCGAGCGCAATGCCACCGGCCTGGCTCAACGCCTGCCCCAGGGAACCGGCGGTGACTTCGTGGCCGGGCGAGTGTTCGGCACCGATCATCTCGACCGTGCTGCCATCCACGTTGAACTGGCGCAGACTCGCTTCGGCCATGCGCCCGGTTTCAACCAGAACCGCATAGAGCACCAGGGCGTAATGAACCGGCGACATGATGAAACGGTCAAAATGCGGAGCACACGGGCCATTGTAAGTGCCACCAGATGCCGTTGCGGCAGGGCTGCCGGGAGTCCCGGTGAATGGCGGTGGAATTGGCGGGGCCGTACTGGGGCCAAGCCGCATCAGGTGACCGTAAAGGGTTGAAAGAATTTCCGCCGCCGAACACGCTTGGCTCAGATAGCCGCCATTGTGGCGCACGGTATGCTCCAGTACCCGCCAGCGGACGCGGCGGGCAAGGGTGCAAATCCGTTCCTGCCAGGGGACAATAACCGGTGTCGTCATGACGAAGAGCGTTCTTGTTCAAAAAGAGACGCAAGATCCGGCGCTTCGAAAACCCGGTCCAGCAACACGTCCAGACGCTGCGAATCGGTCCCCAGAATTTCAGCGCGTTTGGCGGGAGAAAGCGGCCCGAATCGCCGCTCCAACACCTTCACCACCGTTTCTGCCTTGCCTTCTGCTTTGCCTTTTGCCTCGCTTTCCGCCTGGATTTCCGCCCGGACTCTCGCTATGAACTGGGCTTCAAGCCGCGCCTGCGCCTGGGTGATCAGCTTGTGAAGATACGGATGCGTTTTTTCGTTGATCTCAATTGAAATGGGCATCGCTT
>WOUV01000208.1 GCA_009773045.1 Rhodospirillaceae bacterium
CGGCGATGTCGCTTTTGGTGGCGAGTTCCTGCCCCGTGGCATCGGTGAAGGCTTGTGCGATGGCCTTGGCCTGAAGCTGCGTGAAACCGCCCGTGACCAACGTTTCCGAAAACCGCAGGGTATCAAAGGCAACGGCAGGCACCATGGAACATTCCTCTCCGCTCAGGACTGCCTTAGGGCATGAACATTTTTATAGCATCAACAGAGGCATCACGCGAAACAACACCCACCGCCCAAACAATCAGGGCCATTGGGTTCATTCGACCCCTCCTTGGTTTCGGCTTGATGTGGGGCGCGAAAATGAAATACCATAAATTCTTTCCGTCCCCGTCGCAAAGGGTCCGTCGCTTTGAAAGCCGCCGTCATTGTTTTCCCCGGTTCCAACTGTGACCGCGATGTGGCCGTTGCCCTGGAACAGAGCAACGGACGCAAACCGGTGATGCTGTGGCATCGCGACACCGCTCTGCCGCCGGATCTCGATATCGTGGTGGTGCCGGGGGGGTTTTCCCATGGCGATTATCTGCGCTCCGGGGCCATGGCCGCCCACGCGCCCATCATGCGGGCGGTCAAGGCGCGGGCGCTGGCAGGGCTGCCGGTGCTTGGCATCTGCAACGGATTTCAGATTTTGACCGAAGCCGGCCTGCTGCCAGGGGTGTTGATGCGCAATGAAGGTTTGCGTTTCCTGTGCAGGGATGTGTTCCTGCGTGTGGATGGCGCCGACAGCCTGTTCACCGAACACTATGTGCAAGGCGCCGTGATCCGCCTGCCTATTGCCCACCATGACGGCAATTATTTTATCGACGATGCAGGGTACAAGGCATTGTGCGACAATGAACAGGTGGCCTTCCGCTATTGCACGTCGGAAGGAGAAACAACCCCAAACGCCAATCCCAACGGCAGTCACGATAACATTGCCGGCGTGTTCAGTCGTGATCGCCGGATTCTGGGGCTGATGCCGCATCCAGAACGTCTGGCGGATTCACGGCTGGGGGGTACCGATGGTCGTCCGTTGTTCGAGGCTTTGGTGGAGGCTCTGTCATGAAAAATCCTGCGCCGCAGAAAAAGGTCGCGTTGAAAATGAAGCGCCCCACTGGGGCCCCAAAAGGGGAAGACCCCCCTCCCCCACCGTTGGGCGCGGGATCTCTTGTCACGCCCACGCCGGAACAGGGAACCAGACACGGGTTGAAGCCCGAGGAATACGAGCGCATTCTGGAAATTCTGGGACGCGCGCCCAATCTGACCGAGCTTGGTATCTTCTCGGTCATGTGGAGCGAGCATTGTTCCTATAAATCATCGAAGAAATGGCTGAAAACCCTGCCCACGACGGCACCGTGGGTGCTCTGCGGTCCGGGCGAGAACGCGGGCGTCATCGATATCGGTGATGGTCTGGCCGTTATCTTCAAGATGGAAAGCCACAATCACCCCTCGTTCATCGAACCGTATCAGGGCGCGGCGACGGGGGTGGGCGGAATCCTGCGCGATGTGTTCACCATGGGCGCGCGGCCCGTCGCCAGCCTGAACGCCCTGCGTTTCGGCAGTCCCGATCATCCGAAAACCCGTTCCCTGCTGGCGGGCGTGGTGGCTGGCATCGGCGGCTATGGCAACTGCGTCGGTGTGCCAACGGTGGGGGGGGAAGTCAATTTTCACCCCGCCTACAATGGCAACATCCTCGTCAACGCCATGACCGTGGGCATTGCCCCTCAGAACAAGATTTTCTACTCCAAGGCTTCGGGCGTGGGCGCTTCGGTCGTCTATGTGGGATCGAAGACCGGGCGGGATGGCATCCATGGCGCAACCATGGCTTCCGCCGAATTCAACGCCGATGCCGCGGAAAAGCGCCCGACCGTCCAGGTGGGCGATCCCTTTACCGAGAAACTGTTGATCGAGGCCTGTCTTGAACTGATGGCAACCGATGCCATCGTCGCCATCCAGGACATGGGGGCCGCGGGGCTGACCTCATCCTCGTTCGAGATGGCCTCGAAAGGCGGGCTTGGCATCGAGATGACACTCGACGCCGTCCCGCAACGGGAAACGGGCATGACGGCCTATGAGCTGATGCTTTCCGAATCCCAGGAACGCATGCTGATGGTCTTGAAGCCGGGCAAGGAACCTTTGGCCCAACGCATTTTCGAAAAATGGGAACTCGATTTTGCCATTGTTGGTCATCTGACCGATACCGGGCGCATGGTGTTGCGCCATCAGGGCACGGTGGCGGCGGATCTTCCCATTGATCCCCTGGCCCGGGCCGCCCCTGAATACGATCGCCCCTGGGTGCGCGGGCCGCGGGCACCGGTGTTGAAGCCCGACGATGTGCCCGCCCGCCCGTGGGCGGAAGCCCTGCGCACCCTGATCGCCTGTCCCGACGGCGCCAGCAAACGCTGGATTTATGAACAGTACGACCACATGGTCATGGGCGATACGGTCCAGCGCCCCGGGGGCGATGCCGCCGTGGTGCGGGTGCACGGCACGGACAAGGCGCTTGCGCTCACCACCGACTGCACGCCGCGCTATTGCGTCGCCGATGCCCGCACCGGGGGCTGCCAGGCGGTGGCCGAGGCGTGGCGCAATCTGACCGCCGTCGGCGCGCGACCGCTCGCCGTGACCGACAACCTGAACTTTGGCAATCCGGAAAAGCCCGAGGTCATGGGGCAGCTTGTGGAAGCCATCGCAGGCATGGGGGAGGCGTGCTTGGCGCTTGATTTCCCCGTCGTGTCGGGGAACGTCTCCCTTTACAACGAAACGGCGGGAAAAGCGATCCTGCCAACGCCGGTCATCGGGGGGGTCGGCGTCCTTGCGGATCTGAACCGCAGAACCACCGTGCCCTTCAAGGCGGAAGGCGAGGCGGTGCTGCTGGTGGGCGATGCCATCGGCGGGCGGGGCGGTTGGCTGGGGTGTTCTTTGTATCTGCGCGAGGTCCTGGGGCGGGAAGAGGGCGCGCCGCCAGAGGTCAATCTGAAAAACGAGCGCCGCAACGGCGATTTCGTCCGCGGCTTGATCGAAACCGGGCAGGTGGTGACCTGTCATGACGTGTCCGATGGCGGGATGCTTGTTGCCCTGGCCGAAATGGCGCTGGCCTCTGACATCGGGGTCATGGTCACGACCGATCCATCCCAGGCCTATGCCGAGCCTTTGCACGCCTGGCTGTTTGGCGAGGACCA
>WOUV01000209.1 GCA_009773045.1 Rhodospirillaceae bacterium
GGATCGTTTGACCGTGCTCTTCCCCGCCACGGTCACCGACATTCCGGAAGAGGCCAAGCCGCGTCTGCGTCATCTGGCGGAACAGGTGCTGCGCCTGCCGGAGGCAAAACTTCAGCTCGTGGCCTATGCCGGGGGAGGGGAATCGGATGCCGGCAAGGCCCGCCGGATCAGTTTGGCCCGTGCCCTGGCGGTGCGCTCCTATCTGATGGAATGGCAGATTTCCCACACACGCTTCGATGTTCGGGCCCTCGGCAACCGCTTCAAGGAAGGGGCGTCGGATCGGGTGGATATCATCGTGGTGTCGCGCTAAAAAAGAAAGGAACATTTCGGGAGAGGAAAATACCCGTCCCGGCGGCACAAGGCCAAAGAAAGACCCGCATAATGAACCGTTCCTCCCGTTTCATCATCCGCATGCTTCTCTTCCTGGCCGTGGTGCTGGGGGGAGTGGTCCTTTTGTTTCCGGCGCTGCACCGGATTTTCCTGGCCAATCCGTTCCTCAACGGTTTGATCGTCGCGGTGATCGTGATGGGCATCGGCATCAATTTCCGCACCGTATGGCTGTTGATTCGGGAGGAGCGCTGGCTGGATGCCGTTCGGCACGGTTCCCCGTTCCCGTCAAACAGGGGTAGTTTGCGGTTGCTGACGCCCATGGTGCACATGCTGGGCGAGCAGGGGGCGGGGCTGGTCGTTCTGTCGGCGGTCACGACACGTTCGCTGCTGGAGAGCATCGCGGCCCGTCTGGAAGAAGTCCGCGACATTTCCCGCTATTTCGTCGGTCTGTGCATCTTTCTGGGACTGCTGGGCACGTTCTGGGGATTGCTGGAGACAGTGACGAGCATCGGCAGCGTCATCGGTACCCTGTCCATCGGTGGAGACGACATGACGCTCGTCTTCGACAACCTGAAACAGGGGTTGGAAAAGCCCCTTGCCGGCATGGGGACCGCATTTTCATCGTCCCTGCTGGGATTGTCCGGTTCCCTGGTGATCGGTTTTTTGGATTTGCAATCGGGGCAGGCGCAGAACAGTTTCCATAATAGGCTCGAGGATTGGCTGGCCGGCCAGACGCGCCTTGTGGAGAGGGCAGGGGCGGAGCACCCGCCGGTCCCGGCCTATATCCAGGCCCTGCTGGAACAGGCCGCCGATAATGTGTCTGAACTCGCCCGCACCCTTACCCGCGGCCAGGAAGGCCAGACCGTCCTTCAGAACACCCTGCGGACCTTTACCGACACGGTCGCGACCCTGACCGATTATATGAAGACGCAACAGGGGCTGTTGGAACGTCTGGCCAGCCATCAAACCACCATGCAGGCTCTGCTGGAAACACTGACTCGGAACACGGAAGGGGCAAATCAGGTGCATTTGCGCAATCTGGATCATGCCGTCGGCCATCTGGCGGAAGAGAGTATCGCCGGACGCGAACGGCTGATCCAGGAAGTGCGGAGTGAGATTCGACTCCTTGCCCGCACCATCGCCATGCTGGCCGAGGAAGCAGACGACCGGCAGACATGACGTTTTCCTTATGGGTCCCCCCCCATGGGCGCTCGCGGCTCACCCGTCATGGGCAGGTGGGGGCCGACATGCCTGACATCATGCCTGACATGACGATGTGTGTTGACGACGATGTGTGTTGACTGAGAATCGTCGAGAAGCACGTGCCCATCTCCCCCTTCCCATCAAGGGAGAAGGGTTTTGAGAAGTGCCCTCCTGATCATTTGATCATTCCCGGCCGGGCCTGGTGGCCGGCATTTTCTTCCGTGCGGGGGATCGACATGATTTTGTCCGGATCGAGCGGCACATTGCGCCGCACGTGCCCTGCCGGCCCCAGGGCAGGCCCCATCACGCCGTTCACCCACACCAATACGGCTCCGGCATTGCCCACCATCAACACTAGGCCGGAACGATTCGGGACATAATACACATCCCCCTTGCGCAACATGCGGCGCAAAAGAATCGCCTTGCCGTCACTGACCTGTACCCAACTGTCGTTGTTGGCATACAGCCGCACACGCACTGAATCGCTCCGTTCGCCGAACACCCGCCGTTCTGCCGGAACAGGAGCGGCGGGGGACGCCACGGGGGGGGGGCAAGAGGGGAGGGGACAGGAGGGAAGGGGACAAAACCATGGGCGACGGTTCCTCCCGTGCATCCTCCCTCTTTCCCGCGCTTGCCGGTTTTTCCGATCTTGGATGTTCCAAAGGCGTCGTTGCCATGACCGCGGAGGGAGCGGCAACGGGTAATTCTGGTCCCGGCTGTGGGGTGATGGCAACGGGTTCGGAGGGGGTGTCTTTTCTCGTTTCCGGCGGGGGGGATGCTTGCGGCGGCGACACCAGATGCTCCGGCACGGGAGGCACCGATTCGATCATCGTTTCTTCCGATGACAGCCAAAACCAAACACCATAGGCGGCCGCGGCCAGGACCACGCCCGTCAAAAGCACACCCAGGCCCGGTACCCGCCCCTCCGTCGTGGGGAGCGGAAAGGCCAGGGTGGCGCTGGACGTCATTCCTTCGCTTTCCGCCTTGAACCGGCGGACCACCTCATCGCCGTCAAGCCCCAGGTATTCGGCATAGGCGCGAATGAATCCGCTCGCGTATGTCGTTCCCGGCAAGGCGTGAAAACGCCCTTCCTCGATGGCTGACAGGTAGGCAAGGCGGATATGCAATTCCTGCGCGATATTGTGCAGATTCTCTCCGCTACGCATCCGGCCCGCGCGCAACAAAGCGGCCACGGCGGAGCCATGATTCTGCGTGCGGTCGGGTTCGGGAGTCTGTTCGCTTTTTGTCATGCTTGAGGAAACTCTTCACCTGTCACCGGGCACCCTCCGGCGCACTTTCCCTCCCATGTTTCCAACACTACAGCGAAACGGCGTGCTGTCAAAGTCAAATCCGGGGAGAAAGAACGATTGAATGCGGGAGCCGGGACACACAGGGGAGCATGACCGTCACGGGGAAGGCGGGTAAACGGCATTGACAGGCCGCGCGGGTACGATTCAACATTATGTGGGCTATGGTGCGGGGGAGCGGTTGGTCGAGGAAATGCGGCTTTTGGGTTGCGAGGCGATGCAAAGTTGGGCCGACGAGCGGGTCGTAGCGACGGAACAGAAGGTTCGCCTTGA
>WOUV01000210.1 GCA_009773045.1 Rhodospirillaceae bacterium
TGGTTCACGCACGGCATCCAACGCATCGTCAAAATCATCCAGGCGTGCCTGCCGCTCCCCCACCTCTGGAAGGCCATTCTAAACTGATGGATGGCCAGGTAAAGGGACGTTCGGGCGCCGATCCATTCGTGATTGCCCTGGCGGCCAGCACCAATCCGGTTATGACCGTGGTGACCGAGGAACACCCAGGCAAAGTCAGAATCCCCGATGTCTGCCGAGACGAACGCATCCCCTGCATCGACCTTGCCGATTTGATCGAACAAGAGAACTGGCAATTTTCCTGACCCTCCTCACCCCTCATTCGCCGGTTCCCCCGGCGGGCGGTAGGGCGGTAAGCGCCAGGGAGTGGTCCCGCTCCCCGCACCCGTCTTGTCCCGCCGGTCAAGCGGGAAAATTAAAACACTGTTTTGTTCTTCTTGTCTGAACCGTCCGCATTATCCGGGCACAATAACGGTGTTTGTCGCGTGCCCTCGGCCATGCTCCTTACCATTTCGATAAGCATGAGGCGTTGTTTGGGCGGAATAGAGTCAAGATTGTCGAGAAGCTCCTTCTCCTCTGCGGTTACGCTTCTCTCACCAAGAAGTTCCGCAGGGGTGCACTGTAATACCGGGGCAAGACGATTGAGCCATTTTTGAGTTAGACTTCGTTCTCCACGTTCCAGATATCCGATGTGCTGATTGGTCGTGCCAACGGCACGCGCCAATTTCTCTTGAGACAATTTCAACCTATTACGAAACTCTTTAATCCTGTTTGCCATGCGCAATTATCCAACAAATTGATGTGTCAGTCTACGAACAGAAAGTTTGACATTGTGCAAACGATGTGTTTGGGTGACGCATAAGGCAAGCTATGGAGCTTTGACAATGAAACTTACGGCATATCTCGCCGAGACAAAGAAATCTCTAGTTGACGCGGCAAGGGCAATTGGTGTCACGTCAGAAGCTCTAAGGCTATGGACACGCAACGAACGCACTCCGCGGCGCAAAAATATGCTGAACATCCAAGTGTGGTCGGGGGGAAAGGTGTCCTCTAAAGGTGTCCTCTAGAGATTTCTTTGATTACGACCCGGAGCGCGACGCCAACCTCACGGGGGCACACCGGACAGCCAAGTGAAACGTGACATCTAAACCCCCTCGCCGTTGAAGTTAAATAAGCCCGCAACACCCTTATTCAGCAACAGCGAGGCGGAAATGTCGTTAGGGATGAACCATAAGGAACTTTCTCCTAAGAAATGAATCATGGACGATATTCTTTCCACCGGCCCCAGAATTGCTACTTGGCTACACAAAACCTACCCCGATGGCGCGCGCGCCAAGCGGGTCGCCCGCGATTTCAATGTCGCTCTTCCCACCGCCGAGCGGTGGCTGGGCGGCGCGCGCCCCGCCGGCGAGGTGTTCGACGCCATGGTGGCGCGCTGGGGGCCGGAGGTTCATCGCCTGGGTCTACCAGCCGCTCGACTGGGCGGAAGAAACACGGATGCGCTACGAAGTGGACGCCATCTGTGACTACCTGGTCCGCGTCGAATCAGACCTCAGAAAACTTGGGGAGAAACAATGAAGCGATGGCTCGCCCGAACGATGGGCTGGGGACATGTGGGCCTCGCCCGCTGGCACACGCTGCGGGCCGCATGGTGGGCGCGGCGTGGGGGCGGTCATGACCACCGCCACCCCACAGGCCGCGGCCCCGACAGGGGGGGTGTTTCGATTTCCGAAACAGGGTTCCCCCGCATGCGCGGGGAGCGGCCCGGTTCATCCTGCGTCAATGCAGCATGAGGCGCATGATGGCCGCGACGGCGCCCACCGTCATCGTGAACAAGGCCGTCAACATGACGCCCAGCTTGACCATCATGCGCAATTCCATCGCCTTCATGTCAGAGCGCACGGCAGCAATCTCGGCCTTCATGTCGGACCGCATCGCGGCGTTCTCGGCCTTCATGTCTGCCCGCATCGTGGCGTTCTCGGCAATTTGCCGCTGCTCCGATTCGCGCAGGGCAGACCGCATGGCGACGTTCTCGGCGGCCTGCCGATGTTCCGATTCGCGCAGGGCGGTCTTGACTTCGGCGATGGCCGCCATGGTTTCGGTCTTGACTTCCGCGATGGCGGCCATGGTTGCGGCCTGGGCCTCGCGCACGTCGGCCCTGGTGGCGATTTCGGCGGTGGTCATGGCTTCGGCCAGGGCTTCGGCGGTATCGGCGGCCTGCTTGTGCTCGAAGCCGGCGGCTTCCAGTTTGCGCGCCAGTTTCAGGGTGTCAAAGGCAACAGCGGTGGCCATGGGGAAATCCTTTCGATCGGTTCTCCCCTCACCATGGGCACGCAAGGCCGGGGAGTCAAGGCGCGCTCGTCAGCGCGGGCGCACGGTTACGGAGGATCACGTTTCCCGGCGGCCCGGCATGTCCGCGGAGGACCGGAACCGCAGCAAATGCCACCGCCGGGCGGGGGAGGATGCCCACCATAGGAAAGCGGCGAAGAGAGCAAGAAGAGCGAGAGAGATAAACACGATGTCTCGCTCCTCCCAGAACCATGGCAAAAGAACGATAGCGCCAGGAGCGATAAGCTTCCAGGAAGCCAGAAAATCGTCAATCCCCCAGTAAAATCCTCCCGCCATTCCCATCGCACCCACCAGACTCATGCCTATGAATGTTCCCCATCCCCGTCGCCTGGTACGCAGCACTGGGATAGACAAAACAGCTCCGTACATCACAACTCCGTACATCGCGCCAGAAACGGAGGACATGATCAGATAAACGCCCGTCCCCATCATGGCTTAGGGACCACGAAGCGCACTGGTTTTGGAAATGTGTACATTTTGAGATCGGAATAAACAGGGAAGTCTCCTCCCCGCCCATGCCGTGAACGCCAAGCGTCATATTTACCGTTGTCCATCAAGCATCCCCTAAAAGCGCCAGGCCCTTCATTCGTTTCCAGATTCCACAACCCCAAGGGCTGAAATCCATTAAGAGGACATCTGGCACGTCAGTTGCCCACACGGGAGTCCTCTGCTGCTCTCTTGCAAATGCCACACCCTGGAGGGAGCCATGTTCGAGGTTTCGGATGATCTTTGGAAACAGCTGGAGCCAGTGCTGAACCCGTTCAAAAGAACCCGTTCCG
>WOUV01000211.1 GCA_009773045.1 Rhodospirillaceae bacterium
CCCTGGGATATAAAAGCCCATGCCGCCTCGAGGCAGAAGCCGCATAATCAGAAAAACGCTCTCCACTCTCTCCGAGAAAGTCCAGCTCCAGCGTTGGTGAAGAAGTGGCCTCCTCGACGCCGGCGAATTCGACCTTCATGCGGTTTCCAGAGGTAATGTGGACGGACAGCCGCCGCCTGCCCGCGGCAAGGGCGTCGCCGCGGGACAGCCTGACAGCGCCGTCGGCCACGGAGACGTCCATCAGGGGGCGCAGGCCGGCGGGTCCCGCGCGATGGGACCGGATCGCCTTAACGTTCGCGAGGAACGGCAGGAGATCTGCGAACGCGGCCTCGTCGGCGATCCTGGTCATTCTCTGCCTCGTCAGAGCATTTATCTGGACCCAATGAATGTCGACGTACCCTAAGTGTCGGGTGCCTGGATCATCGCCAAAGCCTTGGGCACATCGCGAAAGGAATCGAGTTTCACGTCTGCGGCCAGCGCCTCCACCGGGGTTCGGGCATAGCCGTAACGCATCAGCACCATCGGCACGCGGGCGTTACGGGCGGTTTCCACATCAATTTCGCTATCGCCAACGTAGACACACGCCGTGCGTTCCACCCCCATGCGCATCAGGACCGTCAGCAGGGGGCGAGCGTCGGGCTTGCGAAAGGGCAGGCTCTCCCCGCCGACCACCGCCGTGAAACAGGGGGCAAGGCCAAGGGCTTCCAGAATCAGGTGCGTAATGGTATGGGGTTTGTTGGTACAAAGGCCCAGCCGGTATCCTTCGGCCTGCAAGGCGGCCAGCACCTCGGGCACGCCGTCGTAAACGATCGTGTGCCCGACAGGGGCGCTGGCATAAAAATGCTTGTAGCGGGCGGCGCAATGGGCGAGCGTGGCCGCATCTCGTGTCGCAAGTCCTGAAGCCGCCAGCGCTTTTTCCATCAGCACGCCAACCCCTTCGCCAATCATCGTTCGCACCTGTTCGGCCGGCACGGGGGGCAGGTCCCGTTCGGCCAGCATCGCATTGAGAGCAAAGGCGACATCGGGGGCGCTATCAATCAAGGTCCCGTCAAGATCGAACACAACGGCACGCGGAACAGAGGGCGGATGCACGGATTCAACTCTCCTTATGTTCAGGGGTTCAGAACAACACGGCGGATCCTGATCTTATCCCTTTGAGGCTTGATTGTCAGGACTTTCCTCAATCGCCCGCATCCGCGGCCCTTGGCTCATCTGCCGTGGGCGCGGCGGACTCCCTCATTGAGGCGTTGAGGGTCTTATGGCACGGCCACACTGGCGGTGCTTGTTTGGGCAGGAATGCCGGGGCGCAGGGCGGTGATCGTGAGTGTGTAGCGTCCAGACGGCCAGCGCGCGCCCGGACGGGGCAGCCGCAGTTCCGGGATTCGTTGCAGGGCCGGGGTGTCGAAACGACCCGTTTCCTCCTGTACCGTTCCGTCCGGTCCGGTCAACCGGAAGCGGATTTCGTCGCCTGCCTTGGAGCCGAACATCTCTGCCCACAGAAACATGACCTCCGCCGTGGCCGGAAAGGGATCGATTCGATAGGCGCCGCTGCGCACGGCGCTTCGTTCAGGTTTTCCAGGCGCAAAGCCGACATTGTAAAGCGCGAAGGGCTGATATGCCAGCTGGGCGGCGACCTCTTCCGTCCACAGGGGGGTTGCACCGCGTCCGCAGGCCGCAGGGGCTTCGTCCGCAAGGCCCACGAACGGATCGATCCGTTTGCCGTTTTTCAGGACATCGAAATGCAGGTGGGGGTATTCGGTTTCGCCGGACAGGCCCACCCTTCCCAAGGGGTCACCGGTTTTGACCGTTTGTCCAGGCTGGACCACGATGCTGCCCCGGCGCAGGTGGCAGTACAAACTCTGCCAGCCTTCGCCATGGTCCACCAGAACGCCGTTGCCACAGGATCGGCCTTCGACGGCGGGGCCGGTGGTGCGCACATCCTGATCGGACACACCCTCGCGCACCCGCCCGACCCGCCCGGAGGCCGCCGCCACCACCGTGACCCCCGCCGCCATGGCCTTGCCGTCGCGAATGGCAATGTCCACGCCGGTGTGACCGTCGCCTGCCAGGCGGCCGCAGGCGTAATCGCGCATTTCTCGCGCGGCGGGGTCGTGATCCATGTATTTGGCGATCCAGCAATCAACGCCCACCGTGCACTGCATGGGCATGGCAAAGGCCGGTGTTCCATCATAGGCCAGAACGTTCCCCCCGGTCATCAGCAGGGCCGCCACCCCCCACCCCTGGTGCCATCGCACAGGCCGTGTTCTTCGGAATCGAAAAGCGCGTGCGAACATGCGAATCGTCCCCCTGGAAAGCGCGTTACAAGCCTACTCCCACGCTGGCGCAAGCGTGTGCCACCGGCCAAGCCGTACTCCCGTCATCGTCACCGTCACCGTCACCGTCACCGGCCGTGCCGGCTCCCGTGCAGGATTTCAACGACACCATAGACCGGATTCAGGCCATCGCACCCGGTTCGAATGCCGACCCTCCCCTGTCATGGAGGAGGCTTTTGAGATCCAGGGCCATCGCATGTCGGATGCAATGGCCCTGACCCTCCCCTTTTGAGTCTCCGCTTGTCAGAACGTATCAGAATATGTGCCGATAATTCAGCATCGCCGTCCATTCGCTGATGTTGCGGCGTCCCAGCACTGTCTGGACTTCCATGCCAGGGATTTGCCGGTCATCCGGGAACCAGTTCAGGCCCATGGAGAGGAGACCTTCATTGTGGTCGTAATGCTGTCCGGGGGCGGTGAAGTCTTGATCCTGAAGAAAGGTATGCCGGAATTCGCCTCCGCCAAAAATATCCACCTCATCGAAACTGTAGGTCACTTTCAGGCCGGTCTTGCCTTCCACGAAACCCGTATCATTCTTCAACTGTTTTGTTCCGTCGGATTCACGATAAGGATTACGATGGTCCCATGCCACCAGGACACTGACATTCGGATTGATGGTCCAGTGATCGGCCATCGTGATGTAGCCATTGATGTCGCTGCCCAATACATAGCGATTGCTTTGATAGGAGCCTGTGATCTTGTTCCCCCCCGCGCTTCGGTCTGCGTCCGTGCTGGTGATGCCCCCCCCCCCCCCCCCCCCCCCCCCCCCCCCCCCAGATATGGCGTGCCGGAAATGCCATAGCCTTCCATGTCCCCGGCATTGAAACTGGTATTGATGAAGGTATGTTCCAGCCCGACCGCCAGGCCGGCGACGATCGTGGGGGTTATTTTGTAATCCCCGCCCAGAATCAGGTTCTGGATCGTGCCCCGGTATTTGGCAAAGGACGTGGAATCGGCGATCCAGGAATTGGCCGGTGTGGCCCACACACCAAGACCGATTTCAGAGGTGGGATCTCCGGCGGCGAAGCCGGAGGCCATGCCGGCCTGGGGCTTGCGGGAACTGTCCTTGCCCCGGGAGCCGCGCGGAACCAGACTGGCGGAAACAAGGGACGCGATTCGGGTTGCAATCACTCCGGTGCTCAAGTGGGTCTGGCTGCGCGTGATTTGCTGTTGGGCCACGGTCCACCCGTCCGCCATGCCCAGCAGGGCGAGCAGATCAAGAGCATTTTGCGCCGTCAGGCTCGTCCCTGCGCCCTGATAGAAGGTCACGCCATTGACCGTGACCGTCAGGGTATCGCTTTCCTTTGCATTCCCAAAATTCGAAGCGCCTGTCGTAACGACAATGGTCTTTCCACCCAACACACAAGGACGCCTGTGTTGCTGATTTGATCTGGTTCCAGAACGAGGTCGCACTGCTTGCATTAACAGAAGCCGTAACGGTCTGGCCATTCACCACGAATGTTGCCGATGAAACGGATTTCAACTGATTCACCAGCACCGAACTTGTGATATTGAACGTGTAGCCACACACGT
>WOUV01000006.1 GCA_009773045.1 Rhodospirillaceae bacterium
GATTTGAGTCCCCCTTCCATCAAAGCTAGACCCCTTGAATCACACGCAGATTCCTGCCGTCAACAACCCATTGCGCTAAACTGATAGATGGTCAGGGGAAAGACGGCGATTCTCGCGGGCGGCCTGGCACGTAGCGCCGCGCACAATGCAGAGAAATCCTCCGGATCACGATTGTCGGTCCGTCGTTGCCGGTGCCGCCACCCGACCATGCAAATGACCAGGTTGGCGACCACCACGACGGCCAGCAGAATGACCACCGGCATGCCGCCCCCCGAAACGGCACAAGCGAACCACAGCGCCGCCGGCATGACCGCGTTGAACATATAAAGATGCCCCCCTCCCAGGCACTTCAGGGGGGCCACCAAAAGGGTCAACAACGTCCAGAGCACACTCCCCAAGGTCCATACCATCACCCAGGCCGGAGGCGGAGGGGCCAGAACCAGCAGCATCGGCAGAACCAGTACAACGGGTCCATAGCGTGTCACCAGACGCAGGTGCGCCATAACGCCGGTCAGACCGGTTTTGTGGAAAGCAGCCTCAGCCCGGCGGGAAGGGTCACCATAGACCGGCGAATGCCGAAAACCATGGGCACCAAGGGTGTGCCAATGACGGTTCCAGAAACGAACAATGTCCAGATGCGCCGCCAGTTGCAATCCCAGAAACGAGGGGCCTGCCACGGCGGCGGCCAGCGCCAAGCCCAGCGGCGGCACGAACCAGGCGGGCCACGCGCCAAGCGCCCAGGCCCATGGCACCCATAAGACCAGCGCCAGTTGGATCGTCATCTTGTGCGTCAGCCACACCAACGCGAAAAACAGAACCGCTCCCGACCACAACGCCAAGGCCAACGGTCCGGCCGATTGCGCGGCGATCACCTGGCCGGCCAACGCCAGTACCAGAAATAAGGTTACCAAAACTGCGCGACGTGAGCTGAAAGTTATAGGCGACCAGGACCGGCGCCGTGCCGATCAGCAGCAACGGGACCGCCAATGGCCAGCCCTCGACCCCCAACCATGCCGTCATGGCAATGATCCCGAGAGACCCGCCAGCAGGTCGGCGACTTGCGTCACCAGCGCGCCTGTCGCTCCCTCCAACACATGGCCGGGCAGACGCCCCAGCAGCGCCCCGAACAAGGGGGGATAGGCCTGAGCCGGCGATTCGAGCAGGTATTTGCCGTCAATACGCGCCGGCAGTCCCTTGGCGTGCCGGTAAGCGTGGGCCGCCAGACGCCAGTAATGCTGATCCACCTGGGTACCCAAACCCTGACGAACGAACAGACCGCGCACCACGGCACTCACCGTCAGCGCCGCCCCTGCCAGCAGGATGGTCGCCAAAGTCAAGGCTCCTTGACCTCCCTTACTACGATACCGTCGCCATCGATGCCCCCGCTCTCGAGGCTCAGACGATGGATCTCGGTGGTCATGGGGCGGGCGTGCAGCAGCCGCGGCACCCCATAGCCCGAGCAAAGAGCACAAATATCGACATTCTCTTGCGCAGCCACGATGCGGCGGCGGAACGCCCGCGCCGCATCACCGTTCCAGATTGCGCGCAAGGGCCCCTCGAAAGCGTTGCCGAAGGCATGGCGGCCGTTGGGATCACGGCAGCACGGGATCACCGAACCGTCCACAGTGATGACCGCCGAATTCCAGATCCACGTACATTCATGATCCGGCCGAACCTTGGGCGCGAGAACGCCACGCGCAAACGCCTCCTCGTCGTAAAACTAATACTTCCGATCGGTGGGCAGCAGGGCATGGCCTTCCGCCACTGTCCGAACGCACGGATCGATGACGTTGGCACAATCAACACCAAGCGATCGAGCCCAACGCAGGAAATCCGGAATCTCGTGTTCGTTGTGCCGCATGACAACAAAGCCGACATTGACTTGAACATGAGACTCCGGAACCTGCGCTCTCAGGCGCAACACTTCGCAAAGATTGGCCTGAATGCGCCCCAGATCGCCCCGGACACGGTACATTTCGTGGGTCGCCTGGGTCATGCCACCGATCTGAAAGCTGATCTCATTGACGTCGGAATAGATCACGCCCTTGGCATCGACAAAATCCCCGTTGGTGCAGGTCTCGACGTAAATGCCTTTCCGGCGAGCATAATGGATCATGTCATAGGCGTGCTTGTTCAGGAATGGCTCGCCCATGAAATAGAACATCAGCACGGCCGTGGTGGGTGCCACCTGGTCGATGAACGCGCGGTAGACATCGGGATCGAGCATGCCTTTCGCCCGGGACAGTGAACCGTTACCGGTTTCACAGACCGGACAGCGAAGGTTACAGGCATTGGTCGGCTCAATGGTCAGATGAACGGGCATCATCAGTGGCCCGGGACGGCCCAGTTTGGCCATGGCGGTGTTGAACACAAGCGCCCGCCATCCCCCCCTTGGGCCGCCGGAGCGTCAAGGCACCCAGGCGGCGCAGGGAGAGTCCAGGCGCAGCAACGGCTTCATTCATCCCCTCCCGCCGCCGTCATGCCGGTGTGGCTTTGCAAGGCCCATAGCCGGTTGAATCGCGTTCCCTCGCATACGAGGTCATCCCAGCTGCCGCTTTCCACCAGCCGGCCGCCCTCCAGGACATGGATGTGATCCGCCCACCGAACGGTTGACAGCCGGTGGGCAATGATTAGCACACTCACCCGTCCCCGCAAAGCGGCGATGCTCCGCATGACCTGTGTTTCGGTGTAGGCGTCCAGTGCGCTGGTGGCTTCATCAAGGATGAGCAGCCCCGGCTCGCTCAGGAGGGTCCGCAGCAGGCCGATGCGCTGACGCTCGCCGCCCGACAGGCGGGCGCCGCGATCGCCGACGGCCGTGTCCAACCCCTGCGGCAGCCGCGTCAGCAACGGGTCGAGCGCCAGATCATGGGCCAATCCGCCGACCCGCGTTTCGGCTTCCACCCCGTGACCCCACAAAATATTGTGGCGAATGCTGGCGTTGAACAAGATGGTGTCCTGCCCCATGTATCCCACCCGCCGCCGCAGCGATGCCAGCGGCAGGACGTCAAGGGCGTGACCATTGACTCGCACGACGCCCTTGTCCGTTGGCACCAGGCCCAGCATGGCATCCACCAGGGTGGACTTTCCGGCCCCCGAACCGCCGACCAGGGCGACGATCGCGCCCGGCGCGATGGCCAAGGATACGTCCTCGACCGCGATGGTGCTGCCGTGACGGACGCACAGGTCAGAGACAGAGAAGGCCAGCGGCCCCTGACGCATGTTTTCGGGCAGGGCCGCCGCGTCAACACGTTCGGCCTCGGCTTCGGCCTCGGCGACGATCGTCCGCAGGGTGGTCACCGCTGGCAGCGATACGGTGAGGGCCTGCACGCCTTGCTGCAAGCCGGTCAGTTTGGGCAGCAGGCGGATGAAGATGGCGAGGATCACCAGGATCAGTGCCGGATCGACGGCCAGCAGCGACTGACTGGCAACCAGAATGCCGGCGATCAGAGCGGCGCTGCCGAACTCGAAGGTCGCCTTGACTCGTTGAATGTCGAAGAGATTGGCGAAAGTGAGCGCGCGCAGGCGCCCGGCCACGACCATCAGTTCATCAACGGCCAGGGGTTCGGTGGCGGTGGCCTTCAGCAGCTTGGCGCCGCCGACGAATTCCCCGGCCAGGCTTTGCAGATTGGCGTCTTCCGCCGCCAGGCCCACGCCGATGCGGTAGGCCCGCCCGATCAGGGGACGGGTCACCAGGAACAGGGCGCCGCCGCCGGCCAGCACCGCCAGGGTCGTGATCCCTGAGAGACTGGCGGCGACCACGCCATAGATGAGGCCGTGGGCCAGGGCGGTCAGCACTAAGCCGATCTGATAGAAGGCGCCGCCAACGCGCGGCGCCTCGGTGATCATGGCATTCAGGATTTCTCCGCCGCGCCGGCGGGTAAAATAGGGCCAGCTGGCCGAAAAGACCGCCCGGAACAGGCGATGTTGCCAATGCAGGACATAGGCCGTCTGCAACCGGCCCAGGAACCAGGCTTGGCCGAGGAAGGCCAGCGACGCCACGCCGACCGCGCCCAGAACCACGAGACCGATCTGCGCGGCGCTGCCGCCGACGCCCAGTCCGTCGATTGCCGTCTGCACCGTCCGCACCACCGCGCTCGACGTGCCGGAGGCGCCGCCGATCCCGATCGCGGCCAGCAAGGGAATCACCACGGCGATGCTGACGCTTTCCAGAAGACCCGTCGCCAGGGTGACCAGCAACAAGCCAGCCGCCGGCCAGCCAACGGCGCCCCAGATGTCCGACAGAAGCGTTCGCACCTCACGGACGCACTCAATCCGTTTCACCCATGCGCTCCAGGGACGGCCACGGTTGCAACGACGGGATCATCAGGCACCATGCGGCCCTTGACCCAGTGGGCACCGTGCCATCGGCCGGCCAAGGCCGCCTCCAGGGCGGTCCTAAGCTGAACGGCACGGACAGAGACCGTGTGACACGCGCCGACTAACCGGCGACCGGCATCGGCGATGGCCTGGGCCGTGTTCGGATCGGCGGACAGGCGCCGTCCGATCTCGGGCAACGCCTCAGGCTTGCAAATTATTGCGTTCTCGCCATCGCGGAAGCCAAGAGCCTCAAAGCCGTTGCAGGGAACACAGACCAGCACTGCCCCAAGGGCTGGAATCTCGAAAAATTTGCGAATGGGCCATTGCAGACCGGAACCGCAGGTGAAAGCAAAACGCGCCTGATGGATTTCCCTGCGGAACATTTCCTGATACCAGACAGTGAACAACGGTCGGGAGAATGGGTGCAGACCCATTCGGGTAAGAACCGGCGCAATGGGCCAGCGGTGGCGACGGCTCATGGTACAGCCGGCGGATATCAGCGCCGTGCGCGCCCGATGGCGGGCGTCATAAAGAATCCCGGGCACGCACCAGTCGGCGGCACGATGCGACAATGCGGTGAAGGAAAACTCCTCGTCGGCGACGAAATGAACCAAGGGGATCATTCGCGCGTGACCGGCGCAGACAAAGTTGGCCCAGTGATCGTTGGCTTTATGGCCGAACGATTCACGTTCAAGACCGCTCAACTCGGCTTTCGGTTTGACGAAATCCCCGTTCCAGCCCACTAGCCAATCGGCGACCGCGCTCAGGCCCTTGATTTGTTCAGAAGTGAAGTTGTAGTAGTCGCTCTCAAGCAGGAAGGCCACCTTTGGCATCGGCAACGCGCAGAAGGCGCGCCGCATGTCCCCTCGGCGCTGGAGGTCCGCCATAGGAAAGCGGAAGGCATAGTTCCGGCGATAGGAGTCAAGGACGGCTGCGCCGACGTAATCTTCTGCGAACGCGATGTGCTCGGTCATAATGGCAACATCGAAGGGACCGTACCGGGCAACGAAGGCAGGCAATCCGCTCGCCAATACCTCGGAGGACACATACCCGGGACCAAAACAACGCACATCCCCCGCCAGCGACACCAGACGCCCCTGCAACCCGCGTGTCGGGTTGAAGTAATGAACGTCAACATCGAGAAAAAGTATGCGCATGATCACACTCTCCACCCGAGTGGGACGGAGTGATGCCAACTATATCCATTGAGGTCCAAAAAATCTGTGCAGCGGATTGTATATCCAAACGTTTGGCATGGACCGATGGGCATCACATTTTTCGCATGGTGAAAGTTCACTCAATTTACCCTCAAAATTTAGAATTCGCAATTCTGCCATTCGTTTGCCCATAAACATTTCAGCAATTGACTGGTCACGCACGTTTCCGAGCAGCAAGTCCCCCGGATCTTCGGGCAAGGCCATGCAGCACGGCAAACCATTACCTTCCCGGGTAATGAGCCATCCTCCAAGATGGGCGCATGGGTACCTTACCTTAGAAAGGCATATACCGGCAGACTTATCAACCGTTAACGGAATTTGATTTTTATCGATCTGTCCTGCCCAATTGACGAACGGTTGAACTTGAATCTCTCCGCAGTGCCCAAGGTACGGTTGCCACTCCTTGCGGAAGCAGGAGATCTCGTCTGGACCATTCGGTCCTTCCAGAACCTGCACAAGAATGCGCATGGAGGCGCCAAGAGTATTGACTGTAGACAGGAAAGCACGAGTGTTGGCGACAACTTTTTCATAGGAATCAGAACGATTGATTTGCAAATATTGTTCGCGCGAAGTCGCATTGACCGAAATGGTGATTTGATTCAATCCAACTTCCACCATCTTTCTGGCCCATTCCTCGGATAGGAGTGTCCCATTCGATGTCGTCGTGATATACATTGATGGGTTCTTCTCCCGCAGATAGCGCATCCCTTCCTCAAGTTGCGGGTATAAAAAAGGCTCCCCAAACCCAACCAAGAGAACACGTGATATTGGTTGAATAGCAAGTGCGTCGTCAACAACCTTCTTGAAAAGATCAAAATTCATATTCTTTCCGGTAACTCCGATGCCCATGCTCTTCGGACAATAGGAGCAGCGCAGATTACATTTATCAGTCAATTCAATCGTGATTGAAGTGACCGTGCGATTCAATATACGCGGTCGATGAACGAAATAACGATGCAGCCAGAGCGTCAAGCCGTTCTTCAATCGCCGCCGGAAACGGGGCGGTATGCGGTCGTACAGAGAGAGAAAGAAATTCATAGAGGCCTTCCTGAAAATCCCCTCTGGCAGGCGTGCACATCGGATCTTGTGGTCATCTGACGGCATCGTGAATTTGCGCCAAACTGGTGTTGAGTTTGTCAAACGTCCACAACTGTTGGGCAAGAGTCCGAATATTTTCCGAAAGCCGCCGCCGCAGCGCTTCGTCCTCTGCCAAGCGCATGACGCCGCGCGCCATGGCGTCTATATCGCGTGATGTGACCATGAGGGCATTTTCACCGTGCGTCAGCAGGCCAACCACCCAGTCCCGTTCATAGACAATTATTGGCACTCCCAGCAAAGCCGCTTCGCGGAGCGATGTTCCAGTGAGCGGGGAGAGAAAGCAATCCGCTGCCATAAGTTCCTCCGCCACACGCTCATTCGGGTAATAACCGGCAAATTCAACGATATCCTGCACCCCAAGGTCCTTTGCCATGGCTTCCAGCCGATGACGATCGGGTCCATCACCAATCAGTTTAAGAACAAAGCGTGGGGCGGTGTGACGGGGCAGGAGGGCCATCACTTGAATAAGATCTTCGACAAGCTTTTCAACGTGCAACCGCCCCACATAAATCAGGCGGAATACTGGAGCAGGCTTCCCGGAATGTGCAGGAAAGGTCGTGGCCCACTGGAAAAAAGCCTCTGTCGGCATGGCGCTGGGAAGCGTATCGACAACCAACAGCTTGTCCTTTGCCAATGGATTGCGACTAAGGATGGGAACAAAAGCACCAAACGCGCGACAGGTCAGAATCCGGTGGGCAGCACGGTAAGTGAGTGCGATGAAGAGCCTTTCCAACCAGCTAGGAAGGCGTGAGAGGCTTAAGTGATGGTCCTGATAGAGTTGCTCCGGGATCGAGACTGACATTATTATAATCTGGGCACCAAGCAGCCATCGCACGAGCAGGGCCGTCCACCAAGTAAAAACGGTGTCTGGTGCAAGATAGACCTATTGGTGGATGCGTTTAGCGATGATCCACAACCTTAGGGGGGCAAGAATCAGGTCGAACGGGGTGTAGCCACGCCCGAGTGAATGCAGAGTCGTGCTTCCTTGTGCTTGGCTGGGCATTGGTCCACCCAGCAGATAGGCAACATCGACTGTCGCAAAATAGTTTTCGTAGTGGCGTATGTACCAAACATTGCCCTTCGCGAGCATGTCGCTCAATTTGGTTGTGGCAAAAAGCAATAGACGCGGCGATTCATTCATTTTCTCTTTCCTGTACACAAACCAGAGTCATCATAACCAGTCGTCGCCGCCGAATGCGTCATATCCACTTCCGCCCGATACCCGTAGGATTTCTGAAGTACAGATTTGGCAGGCGTGACTAATGGTTGCATGTGCTGCACAGATGCGCTTTTTTATGGATGGTCCCGTTCATGTTGGCCTCGTGCAGACCTTGGAAGACTGCTCCTTTGTACATGTCGTCGAAGCGATCCTTGAACAAATTGCCAATCAGGAATTCCTTGTCGTGAACGGCGTGGGCAACACAGCAGGCATAGACGTCACCTTCGTAACTCACTTCTGGAACGTAAAGATGTATGCACGGATAACAGTCACTACAACTATAATTGAAAATTACACCGCCCCAGTTGCCATATGGATGCACGGAAAAAGTCACGGCGCTATCGTCAGCGATACCAATCCATTCCAGAAAGGTGGCGATTTCCTCAGGGCTGTTGACCGTATCGAGAACCTGTACGACGACTTGCATGGGGTGGTGCGACTGGCTGCGGTAATAGGCCTCGATCTCATGAATGGTCGCCACCAACGTGTCGAAATGGTCCGCCTGATTGATCGCGCGATAACGTTCACGTGACGTGCCATTCAGGCTGATGGTCAGATTGTCGATCCCGATTTCGAGCATGCGCTTGAACTTGTCAACATCCAACAGAATGGCATTGGTGTTCATGCTGAGGGTTGCATCAGGGAACCGGTCGCGGATCATCTTCAAGGCCCTGTCCCAGCCCTTGTGCAGGAATGCCTCGCCAATTCCGGTCATATCGACTGCTCTTAAACGCCTGGGGCCAACATTGGCAAGCGCCTCGGCAAAACGATCAAGATCCAGTCGCCCCTTGACCGGCATCAATCCCTCGATCGATTGCGGAGCTGGCCATTCTAAACTGATGGATGGCCAGATTCCTTGATGTCTTTTTTGTCAAATACCATCCGCACGTCTGTTCCCTCGCCTTCTACGTGGCCGAGGACCCGGGCCGGGGTGCCGCCGACGATGGTTTGGTTTGGTACATCGCGATTGACCATGCTGTTGGCGGCGATCACACAGCGCGATCCGATGGTCACCCCCGCAACGATCACCGACTGGGCGCCCACATGCACATTATCGCCAAGGGTCACGGCGCCTTCGCGGTGGGGCGCCCTGCCCCCTGACAAAGCCCATAGCACGGTATCATGGGTATAGATATGAACGCCAGCCGAAACCGAGCAGTACGTGCCGATGCACACCCCCCCTCCCGATCCGTCAAGAATCGTGTTGGGGCCGATCCAGGTGTGCGCGCCAACCGTGACCGGACCGAACAGAAACGCGGAATCATAGAGGCTCGCCCCCTCCCCGAAGCCAAGCCGGCGCGCCCGCTCCCACCGGTCGAACAATCCGTCGGCCAAGGGCAGGCTGCGATCGAATTCACGGCGCAACACGGTCTCGCGCGCCAAGTGCAGTTCGATCAGCAGGCGGGAGAATTCCTCAAGCGTCACCCCTGCCCCCCCGCTCCCAGAAACGCATGGCACCATTCCTCCAGGTTCAGCAGCGACCAGATGAGGAGGCGGCGGTTCTGCCGCCCGGCAAGGTGGTCTTCGATCAGTGCCCGCGTCGCCGCGGGGTCGAGGAAATCATAAATTCGGGCACGTGGATTGAAAAGCGCGTCTCGCACATAGTCGATGCTCTCGCCGCGAAACCAGCTCGCATCCGGCGCCGAAAAGCCCTGCTTGCGCGCTTTGGCGATGTCGTCTGGGATGTGCCGCGCCATCACCCGTCGCAAGATCAACTTGCCATCGTTGCTCTGCTCGAAAAATTTGCGGGTCTTGTCGCCCGGCTCGTTCTCGTTCAGCCGCACCACCTCGTTCAGGTTGCCGAGCTTCAGGCCAACCGGTACACGCATCGCGAAATCCACAAGGTCGTTGTCCAGAAACGGCACCCGGTTTTCCAGGCCATGGGCCATGGACAGTTTATCCTCGACCACCAGCAGGCCATGCAGGAAGGTCTTCGCCTCGAAATACAGGGAATGATTGATATAGTCCTCGGGGCGGGTCAGGCTTTGGGCGTGATGCGTGAAGACGTCACGGAACAGATCGCGCGTCCGAACATGCCGCACCTGGTCCCAGAGCGGCCGGAAAACGTTCCGAATGGCGCCGTCGGGCAACAGGCGCTGCCAGAAAGCGTAGTACTTGTCAATGTAGTGCTCGAAATCGTCGTTCACCACGGCGCGGTAGTAGCGCCAGGGATACCCGCCGAACAATTCGTCGCCGCCAGTGCCGGCGAGAACGACCTTGCCAAAGCGGCTGGCCAGCTTGGCGGCATAGAAGTTGGGATAACTTTGCCCGACTCGTGGTTCCTCCAGATGCCAGACCAGCCGTTTCATGCAGCGTTCCATGTCCCCGGCCTTCAAGACCATTTCATAATGCTCGGTCTTGAACATGTAGGACATGTATTCAGCACTGCTCCGCTCGTCATAGCCCATTTCCAGGCCAGAGGCCGAATGAAGATCGAAACCAACGGTGAAGGTGCTGAGGCACGGAATCTGACCGGCCGCCACCGCGGTGATCGACCCCGAATCCATGCCGCCCGACAGATAACTTCCCACCGGCACGTCGCTGACCAACTGGCGATTGACCGCCTGGCGGAACAAACCGTCCAGATGGTCTTCGTATTCCGGGATCGGCCGGTACGTGTCCGGCTCCCTGAAATCGAAGTCCCAATAGCGTTCCTGCCGCGCGCGGCCATCGGCTTCCATGATCAGCGCGCAGCCGGGCGGCAGCAGACGCACGTCACGGAACAGGGTGCGCTCGCCGAGGTAATTCTGGAAGGTCATGTACTCCATCAGCGCCTCGGAGTCCATTTCGGCCCGAAAGGCGGGATGGGCGCGCATGGCCTTGATCTCGGAGGCAAACAGCACCGTGTTCCCCCGGCGCCATGTATACAGCGGTTTGATACCGTAGCGGTCACGGGCCAGGGTCAGCCGCCGCTCGGCCCGGTCCCACACCGCGAAAGCAAACATGCCGTTCAGCCTGGGCAACACGGCCGTACCCCAGCGGGCAAAGCCGTGCAGCACCACTTCCGTGTCGGTCCGCGACTGGAACCGGTGGCCAAGGGCCTGCAACGTGGCGCGCAATTCCTGGAAGTTGTACACTTCTCCATTATAGGCGATCACAAACCGATCATCGGGCGTTGCCATGGGCTGACGTCCGGCCGGCGACAGGTCGATGATCGCCAGCCGCCGATGCCCCAGGCCGAGTGCGCCGTCCGTGTATTGCCCTTCGCCGTCCGGTCCGCGATGGGCAAGAAGATCGGTCATCGCCCGCACCACGGTCGGTGACGCGGCGGCGCCGTCAAGATTGAGCAGGCCAGCCAGTCCGCACATGGCCTTAGCGCTTCACCGCGATGACCGTGATCCCCGCCTCCTCAAGCCGCTCGCGTTCTATGGCAAGGCCGCATTCGGCGCACCACCGCCGGACCTCTTCGGGCGACTGGCGCCACGCATTGCGGGGAGCGTACCAGTCATAATTGATGTGTTGTATCTCATCGAAAGTATAGTCGGGCCGGTAGAACATCTTCGCCACGTGCCAATAAAAAAGACGCTGCACGGTGATCCGCCCGGCGGGGATGCCAAGCAGATCGATGGGTTCGGGGATGTCAATCTCCGCGTCCAATTCCCCCAGCGCGATGCCCAGGTGCGTCAAGGACTCCAGCGCCTTCCACGCCTGTTCCGGCTCCATTTCCTGAAGGCGGTCGCGGAGATGGTCGTCGGTGAATTCGCGAATCGGGCCTTTGCGCCGGTAGACGTAGAACAGGAACCGGCCGCCCGGCTTCAGCAGATGCGCGAGTGTCTTTCAAGGTGTTCTCGGTGGAATCCGTATGATGAAGAGCGCCTTCCGAGAAGATCACATCCACCGAACCGGGAGGCAGCGGAAGACGGGTGATGTCCGCCTGCATGAAGGCCGCCTGGCTTAGGCCCCGTTCGGCGAAGCGGGCACGCGCCACGTCCACCGCCTCGGAGATGTCGATGCCAAGGTAGCGCAGGCGAGGGATCAGCGGACCCAGCACTTCGAGTCCCGACAGGCCGGCGCGCCGCAGCCGGCGTCGATGAGCAGCGGCCGCGCGCCGTGTTCGGGCCAGCCATGGCGCCGTTTCAAGGTCGCCGTAGCGCTCGACCAACCATTCCCGCATGCGGTCACGGGCCTCCGGACGTTCGAAGGTGTCGCACTTTCCCCACTTGAAGCCGAAGGACCGTTCGGTCTGGGCCTGAGCCGCCGAGACCAGCCCACGGGCGCGCGGAATACCTTTGTGCAGCAGAACGCTCTGGCCCCCCTGGGTCCAACTGTCACCCTCGGATGGGACGGCAAGACCGAAGTAATCCCACAACCAACCCGGCATGTCAGCCTCAGAGGGCAGGCACGTCATCGATGACATAAGCATCGTCCTCTTCCGTCATAGGGTCGTGCAGCGGGGGTCCCTCCCCTTTGAAGCCCGCTTCCGGGGCAGGATCCCACCGCTGCCTTTCTTGTACTGTCTTTCTCGTGCACAAACCAGAAGGTTTTCGTCGTGGGGCTTCAGGGGGCTTGTGGAAGGCGCGGCGGCGGCATGGGCCGTGTCAATCTTTTCATTGGCACACATCCAAGGTATCCTTGTTCAGTATCCAGGTGGATTGACGGACTGTCCGGATTTTGGAAACCTCTTTACCCGCCCTCCTTCAGCGTCCCGAAGCGGCCTTGGGTGCTCTTCCCAGGCCGGTGGTGTTGCATGTGATCAGTGGGCTTGGCCAAGGCGCGGGGCGGAGGGGATGCTGGCGCGTCTGGTGCGGGTGCCAAGTCCTTTCCGCCATGTGATCGCCTCCTTGACGGGCGAGGGTGTGTACGCTGTTGCCTTGCGTGCCGCCGGGGATCGAGGTGGTGGATCTGAAGATGCGCCGTGGCATTCCTTCCCCTGCTGCGGTGGTACGCCTGGTGCGTCTGATGCACCGCCTGCGTCCGGTGGTGATTCAGACCTGGTTGTATCATGCCGACTTTCTGGGGCTGTTGGCGGCACGGCTTGCGGGTCGGGCACCGGTGGTGTGGACCGTGCGCTGTTCGGATATGGATTTGTCGCGTTATGGCCGTCTCACCCGTCTGGTGGTGCGTGCCCTGGCCCGTCTTTCATTTTTGCCCGACGTGGTCGCGGTCAATGCCGAGGCGGGGCGACTCTGGCACGAGCGGCTGGGCTATCGCCCACGGGCATGGGAATATCTGCCAAACGGCATTGACACCGGCAGTTTCCGTCCGGATGACCCGGCGCGTCGCGCCTGGCGGGAACGCCTTGGGCTTGGGCGTGAGACGGTTCTTGTCGGCATGGCGGCGCGGCGTGACCCGATGAAGGACCATGCCGGGTTTCTGGACGCGGCGGCACGGCTCACGGGCGATGTTGCCTTCGTGCTCGTGGGAACGGGGGTGGATGCGTCCGACCCTGAGCTTGCGCGGTTGGCTGGCGCCGTGGCCAAGCCGGTGCATCTGCTGGGGCCGTGCATGGACATACCGGGCTTTTTCGCAGGCCTGGACGTGGCAGTTCTGGTGTCGTTCAGTGAAGGCTTCCCCAATGTGGTGGCCGAGGCCATGGCGTGCGGAGTGCCGGTCGTTGCCACCGATGTCGGCGCAGTGGCGGAGATCATCGGGGACACGGGCCGCATCGTGCCGCCGGGAAATCCGCACGCCCTGGCCCTGGTTCTCACCGATGTGGTCGCCGCTACGCCGGAAGAACGCAGGCGTCTTGGCGCCCTGGCACGGGCGCGCATTCTCCGCCATTATGCCCTGCCCACAGCGACGGAACGCTATCATGCCCTGTGGGCACAGCTGGCGGGTCAGGAAGAAAGGATCCTGGAGAAGGATACTCCCCCCCTCCCCTGACAGTGCCTGGCATCGCCGCGCCGGAACGACCCGCTCGCCACAACCCCTTGAGTTTCGTGGCGTTTTCCTGGCGCGCCCTGCTGGACTCGAACCAGCGACCCACAGCTTAGAAGGCTGTTGCTCTCTCCAATCTGAGCTAAGGGCGCGGTGTTCCGGAAAGCCCGTCGATCAGGATCTTGTCAGCCGGCGGACGCTGAAATTATCCGCATAGCTTTTGGGACGAACGAGGCGTTCGTGAGTCTCTTCCACTGCACCGTGATGCCCATGACGCCCGGCGTAGGCCATGGCTTTTTCCTTGCTGTCGAAAAACAGCCGTACCTGAGAGCTGGTATCGGTTCCCCCCACCCAGCCCATCAAGGGATCGATGGGCTTGGGTGCCTGCGGTTCGAATTCCATCACCCACCGCAGGCTTTGTCTGCGTCCTGATTGCATGGCATTTTTCGCGGGTTTGTAGATGCGAACCTGCACGTTGTTCCCTCCTTGCCGCCGATTCCAATCCATCCACCGTTTGCGCGGGCCACCGTTTAC
Organism: Rhodospirillaceae bacterium; assembly: GCA_009773045.1. Classification (GTDB taxonomy): domain Bacteria; phylum Pseudomonadota; class Alphaproteobacteria; order Rhodospirillales; family Rhodospirillaceae; genus WOUV01. The sequence goes on from WOUV01000006.1 coordinate 14,203, forward strand.
GCGGGACCGTATCAGGTGACAGGACCACCGATTTCCCACCCAACACTAACACTGTATGGGGACCTAGGAAAGAAGGTTTTTCACGCCGGGGGCCGCCCGGCTGCACGCGGCACGCCACCTTGGTCTTGGGGGAACATGGCCCTTTTCGAAAAAGCCGGTCTGGTCAGGAAACCATGAGACATAAACGGCACTCCGTGCACATGAAAAAAACACCTCACCTGGCATTTTGCGCATTGTACCACTCCATTCTGATTTGTTCCTCTCAGGATTAGGGAGCATTGTCATTGTTCATTAAAACGAAATGCGGGAAAGGGCAGGCCTTCCCCCGCGTCCGTGATTCCATGATGCCAAGGAAACTTGATTGTCCGCACGTTCCGCCTTTATACTGTCCCGATGGCATGCCCCCAGAGTCGCAGGAGTGGAAATCGTGAACAAATTCAAGGTCTCGCTGATCCTTGCCGCGATCGTCGTGGTGCTTGTCGGCGTGGAGGTGGTCATTGATTATTTCCACGATCTGCCAGTACACAAATCAAGGTTGAGCCGAAGCGCCAAAGGCCCCGACATCGGCGGGCCGTTCACCCTGGTCGACCACACCGGACGAACGGTCACTAGCGAGGATTTCCGCGGACGCTACAGACTGGTTTATTTCGGGTATACATTCTGCCCGGACGTCTGCCCCACCGCGTTGCACACCATGATGACCGCCTATGCCCAGCTTTCGCCCGAGGCACAGGCAAAAGTGGTGCCTTTGTTCATCACCGTCGATCCGGAACGGGATACGGTCGAGCAGATGCGAAGCTATGTCGCCGCATTCCATCCGGCCCTGATGGGGCTTTCCGGCACGGTGGAACAAACCACGGCGGCGGCCAAGGGGTACAAAGCCTATTTCGCCAAGGTCAAACAGGAAGACGACAAGCCCTATCTGGTGGATCACAGCTCCATCATTTACCTGATGGACCAAGAGGGGCGCTATCATGCCCATTTTGGCCATGGGACACTAACGGATACTTTGCGTGATGCGCTTGCAGGTTTGCCATGACCGAGAGGGGCGGCGGCGTCATCATCGCCGCGCCACGCTCGGGCGGTGGCAAGACGCTTCTGACCCTGGGGCTGTTGCGTTATTTGTCGCGCCAGGGAAAAACGGTGGCCTCGGCCAAGGTTGGACCCGATTACATCGACCCGGCTTTTCACTCCGCGGCCAGTGGGGAGCCGTGTCTTTCCCTCGACACCTGGGCCATGCGGCCGGAAACGTTGCGGGGACTCCTCGCCCGCCTGACGGCGGAGGCCGAAATCATCCTCGTCGAGGGCGTGATGGGGATGTTCGACGGGGCAGGCGCTGCCACAGACACGGCGGATGGTTCCACCGCCTCACTTGCGGCAGTGACCGGCTGGCCGGTGGTGCTGGTGGTGGATGTCCAGGGCCAGGCCGTTTCGACGGCGGCGCTGGTCCAGGGATTTGCCCGCTTCCGTTCCGATGTGCGGCTTGCCGGCGTTATCCTCAATCGCGCCGGCAGCCCGCAACATGTCAAGATACTGCGGGCCGCTCTGGCCCGGCATGTTCCGGACATCCTGGTGCTTGGGTCCCTTCCGAACGATACACGGCTGACGTTGCCGGCACGACATCTTGGCCTGGTGCAGGCCCGCGAACTGCCCGACCTTGAAACCTTCCTCGATGCGGCGGCCGATAGCATCGGCCAGCATATCGATGTGAACGCCTTGCGATCCCTGGCCGGGCCGGTTGTGCGGTGGGAAGGGCCCCTCGCCCCCCCCCTGCCACCGCTGGGGCAGCGTATTGCCGTGGCCCTGGATGATGCTTTTGCGTTCGTCTACCCGGCAGTGTTGAACGGCTGGCACGACAAGGGGGCCGAAGTGATCGCGTTCTCCCCTTTGAACGACGAGCCGCCGCCATCGGACTGCGATGCCGTCTATCTGCCGGGCGGATATCCTGAACTGCACGCGGGCGTTCTTGCCGGCAATGCCCGGTTCATGGCGGGCGTGCGCGTTGCGGCCAGTCGTTCCGATGCGGTGTTCGGCGAGTGCGGCGGGTATATGGTGCTGGGCCACGGCCTGATCGATGCCGATAATCACCAGCACGCCATGGCGGGCGTGCTGCCGCTGGTGACCAGCTTTGCACGGCGACGGCTGCACCTTGGCTATCGCATCGCCACGCTGGCCGGCGAGGGACCGCTTGGCGGGGCTGGTCATGTGTTTCGCGGGCACGAGTTCCATTATGCCACCATCATCGGCGAAGGACCGGGTGAGGCGTTGTTCACCCTGACCAATGCCAGCGGCCAGCCTTTGGGCCGGGCCGGTTTGCGGCGTCGCAACGTCATGGGATCGTTCGTCCACCTGATCGACTCCGGACAAAAACAAAACGAGGGGAAGGCAAGACCTCAAGGCCGTTGAAATAAGGGAAGAGAGAGAAATGAAGGCGACACCCGGAATGGCCGGTCATGGTGTCACGAAAACTTAAAATCCCTTCAAAATCTTTTGACGCTCAACACGGTATCTCAGGCGCCGGGCCGGACCGCGTCCGCGGGGGCTTCGATGACCCTTTTGAACCCCCTTTCACGTTCAGGCAGAGGAACTCTTTCCTTCGCCCGATGGCCCTGTACCCGCTTGTTCATTTGCTTGAACTCTGGTATATTTTTCAATAGTATGACCGTACTGACTAGGAGGGGTGGCCGAGCGGTCGAAGGCGCACGCCTGGAGAGCGTGTATACCCTACAAAGGTATCGAGGGTTCGAATCCCTCCCCCTCCGCCAGTCTCACCAGCCCAAACTTTCTCTCTTCCCCAAGGGCGGTCCCAAAATGCCAAGGTTCCGCGCCATTTCCAGAGGCAGGAACCGAACCAACCACCCCCAAAACAACCCCCCTTTTTTCTCTCCCCCGTCCTTTTTCTCCGTCGGAACAGAACCACCGGCCAGTTGGTTCGGTTGGGTGGTTCTTATGGAAAATCAATTGGTTACGGGTGGTTCGGAATGGGAACCGTTTCGAAGTTCCCTGCGCCTGAACAAAGGGAACCACAAAAGTGTGGTTCTTCTACTATCATTGGTGTGTTTGTTTGTAACGAAACACCCATAAGAATATACAGCAAAGTCGCGGAAAACAAGGCTCTCTCATTGCGGGATGAAAACGGAAAATGGTCGCGAGAAAAGAGTTGTTGGAATAAAATCCTATTGCCACTAAAGAGCAAGAGAGTAGCCGATGTGTTCTCTATTCAGAGCACATCCGTTCGCACCAAACCAGATTCCCACCGCCACCGCGCCCTTCCAGTGAAAGTCCCTGCCGTCACTCTTTCCCGAGTCGAGGTGAGCTATGCGGGAAATTAGGTGATGACGGGGTGAAGAGGGCGGCGGATCGAGGCAGGTCACCAGCCTGCCAGAACCTCCTGCAAGGAGCGATACGCCATGAAGGAAGAGAGCACCGTTGTCCGCCTGCGCCAGCCCCCGATGAGATCGACGATCCCTCTTGACCGAGGTCCTGCGCAGTGGCGCGCGGCGTCTGCTGTGGCTCAGGCCGTGGAACTGGAAGCCCAGGCCGTTCTCGCCAAGATGCAGGAACTGAAGCGCGCCGACGGGCGTGACCGTCTGGTGCGGCACGGCCCGGAGCGGTCCATTCACACCGGCACGGTGCCGATTTCGCGGGCGAAGATCCGGGATCGTGGGGCGTGCGGAGCCGATCGCATCCGCTTCACCGCGGCGATCATGCCGCTGTGGGCCGCCCGGAGCCTGGATGCTCTTCTGCCGGCTCTTGACCTGCGTGGGGTTTCCACAATCGCGCCCGACATGGCCGTGGGGGCGCTCGGCTTTTGGAAGGCCATGGACGAGGTGTTCCCCACCACCCGGCATCAGCCGCGTGCTTGAAAAAGGACCGCAAGCCTCTGCTCGCTTTCTATGACTTCCCGGCCGAGCACACCTGCGCACGACCAACCCCATCGAGAGCGTCTTCGCCACCGTCCGTCCCCGCACCGTGCGGATCAAGGGAGCACTCTCGCCGCCAGGCTGATGCTCTTCAAGCTCGTCACCGCCGCAGCCAAGACAGGACGCAGACTGAAAGGCGAAAACCAGTTGCCCAAGGTCATCAAGGGTGTCAAATTCGTCGACGGCGTCGAGGTTATCGACCCACCAGCTCAGCACGCCGCCTGAAACCGGCGTCACCCAGTTTCCTGCATAACTCCAGCGGAAGACACAAGCAATGCAATTACAAAATTCTTGGAGATTTGGTTCACCCGGCGCTATGCCCCTCGAAGCCGTTCGCGAGTTCCATACATTGATTGGGAAAGTCGTTTCCCAAGGAGATCAATGGGCAATGCTCGAACATTTCAAAGGCTACTTTGCCAAAGCTGCTGGTGCTACCACAAGCCGCAGTTCGTCTGAGAGCTGGGCTGCGTCGGACCTGGATGTATTCATGTCGCAGGCGGCGGAGAACGCCCCGCTTTTTATTGAAGCCTTCTATGACGGGTGCGAGATGCTGCGCAACAAGCGGGCTGTCCCAGAAGTCGGCCATATTAATCGCATCCTCAGCGAGCATGGCGTCGGATACGAGATTAGACCACCTGCGGAGCTCATCGCTGTCGGCCTTCATCAGCCCATTCCCGTGCCTGATCTCTATCAATCGCTCGACGAACAAGCCCAGGAGACCGTTCAGAAATCGCTCCAGCAATCAGAGAATTTCCTTGCCGAAGGGCATCCACGACAGGCAGTGCAGGAGATTTTATGGTTGATGGAAACGGTTATGACATCCTTCAAGGGGCTTGGCACAGGCGCTGACACGATAGAAGCGGAATACTTTAACAAGATCGCCTTGGAACTCCGGGCAAAAAGAAAGGGGCAGACTATCGAGCAGGTTCTTGTATGGCTCACCACCTTGCACGGCTACCTCTCCTCTCCGACAGGTGGCGGCGTCCGGCACGGCGCCGACCTGAAAAGCGGCATCACGATCAACACAGATGAAGGGCGTCTCTACTGCAATTTGATCCGCAGCTACGTTACGTTCCTCATGGCAGAGCATGAGCGCATGAGCCGGAGCGCTTAAGGACAATACCCAAATTGCCTGTGTTGAAAGTTGCCAGGAAATTTGTATATGTTTCTGACAATTGAGCAACTATACCGTGTTGCGATTAAGCGTATGAGCAAGGCACATTTCACTGAGTGTGGAGCAGCGTGCAAAAGTCGGCCAGTTTCAGGGGTGATCGGCGTCCAAAATTAGGTCACCCCTGATGTGGCAGACTTCCACCTTCGGTTGGGCAGCGAGGGTGGGCATTGGGGGATGTTGACGGTGGATCTGATTGGACGAGTGCGTCGGGATCTCCGGACGGCCAAAGCGGACCAGGGCCTCCTCCAGGGCCTCGACGCAGAAGTCGGCTTCCATGGTGTTGGAAAGCCGCCACGCTAATACCCGCCGGCTCACCCAATCCATGATGCACACCAGGCCATGATGCACACCAGGTAAAGAAATCCCTTTGCCATCTGGATGTACGTTATATCCGTACACCATACTTGGTTGACGCGATCGATCGTCAGACCACGTAACATATGCACGCCAAACCGGCCAGACAACTCCTCCACAGTGTCTTCTCCCTTCACTGCGGCCATCGCTCCCTTAGCCTTGAACTCTGCGTTGTGCTTCTTGCGTGTCTGCGCCATCTCCTGCTCCTTTGGTTTTGCCAGTTATAGAAGCAGGACTCTCCCTACGCCAGATGTCTGAAAAACGGGGACCACCTCAGTCGCTCCGCAGGTGCGTTGCTCGCGAGCTATCCACTCGCGGTCTGTGAGTTTGGGATCAGCAACATTTCAGGCCAGGAGACCGGCCTGTGCAGCGTTGGCGCATGCGAGGAGAGATCGGCGTCAAAAGCCTTCTTCAGGCGTTCAAGCGTTGGCCCGGCATCCAGATCGACAGGTGCTCTACCCGGAGGGATCTTGAGCAGATAGGTGTTGAGCACCTGAAGGAGTTCCCAATCGCGAAGCACATCGGCCTTCCCCTCCTTCTCAGTTACGCCAAAGATCAATCGATGGACGAGCGCCCCTGTCCCGGTGACCTCATCCTCAACCGTCACGACCAGCAGAGGAGCGACGAGATCCTCTATACAGGCGAAGCTCGATGGGAGGTTTCGCGCTTCTTCAAGAGCGATGTCGAATAGAGGATGGCCGACCCCTAGAACACGAGATGCCGCATTGGTTCCACGGAGGCTGCGATCGAAGACAAGCCCCTCGTATTTGTCTCGGAGCGCATAGCTGCGTGCTTTCCACTCATCGGGTGTCTTGATCTCCAAACCCTCGTCGCGTCTGAAAATCCGGCGCCCGTGCCGGCCGACGGTTTGAGTGAAGAACTTTTCGAGATCCGGAAGATCAACCTTCGGCAGGTCCTTACCCACCTGTTGAAAGTCAAATCTCGAAACGTTGCCAAGGAGTTCGCGAACTGTCTCGACAACGTCGCGCCCTCCGAGTGTCGCGGTCGCTTGATCAAATCATGCCCCTAGTGTATAATTGCATAAATTAACGATAGTATCTCTAAGCTGTGATCCTTTGACTTCGCGCTTTCGCCAAACGAATGGTTTGGCTGTTGGATTGTATG
>WOUV01000212.1 GCA_009773045.1 Rhodospirillaceae bacterium
CGCGGCATCCAACGCATCGTCAAAATCATCCAGGCGTGCCTGCCGCTCCCCCGCCTCTGGAAGGCCATTCTAAACTGATGGATGGTCAGAGGTCAGACTCTATGCTCTCCGCAATCCGAACGATCCCATCCACGATTTGAGTCCCCCTTCCATCAAAGCCAGACTCCTTGAATCACACGCAGATTCCTGCCGTCAACAACCCATTGCGCTAAACTGATAGATGGTCAGTATATGTTCTTTGATTTGTTCAAGATCGTTTATCAAACAAAAGTTGTTGAAGCACATACGAGAGAGATATATACGATTGTTTGCATTCTGATCTATGCTTTTATAATATTTTGTTATACCGTCATTGATTCTTTAGCTTCTTAATAATTAGGTCAATTTTACCTACATCGAACGAGAGTACGAACGCCTGACGTGAAAAAACAGCTCTGGTTGTTGTGGAGACATCGGAGGCTGAGTCCCCCCCAACTGGAGTGCCGGGCGCGCAACTCGAAGATTCACTATTTTCTTGCTCCACGTGTGCCATCTCGACGGGTGCATAGTATTTCCCGGCAAGAAATACTTCACCGTTTTGGGTTTTATGGCGATAGAGAGTAGTGTCCCAACCTTTATCCAAAGCATCCAGATCTGGATGTCTGCCTTTTGTGTCGGCAACCCTGAAGTGAGACGTTTCTGGATCTTCTTCGTTGATCGTTTCCATATGGACAGTGTTCCTTGATCTACCCAGAGGCCGCAACAGATTGGGCACGGTAGAGAGCGAAGACACATGAACCTGAGGGAGGCGCGGATTTGCGTCCGCCAGCGCCGTCTCTGACTGGGATCGATGTGCCGACTGCAAGGATTTTTCGTCCCTTATCGTGGGCATGATGCATTTCCTTCCATGTTCGTGAACAACAAAAATCGGGGAAGCGCGCCATCCCATACATTTTGTGTCAATGAAACATGACAAGCAAAATGTTGGGGATAACGTGCCTTCCCCTCTCCCTTTTTAGTACCGTATTTTTAGGAATCTGTATCCAGTGCGCGGACGTCCGGTCGGCAGGACCCCAGCGTTACAAGGAATTTATGCCGATCAGTTCACCCTGTCCACAGAATTTTAGTCATATTATTATGTATATAATCATTTGACCCGATGCCCGTAAGCCGTAAATCCTGACTTGCGCCTTGCCGCACCGGCGTGCCCCATGGCACACAAACCAGGCCGCCCGGTCCCCGGGGGGAAACCCTTGATTGGTCATGATCAAGGCCCACCGGTCTGATTCAGGTGCCAGGCCACCTGAATCAGCGCTTCCGTCACCAGGCGCTGTCCCCAGGTTCGCCCCAGGCCCACTTTATGTGTCAAGACGCTTGCGCGCCCGGGGATCGGTAATCCAGCCGGACCACACCAACACCTCATCAAGGATTCACAGTTCTTCCGACGTTGCCACGCGCCGTCTGGACGCCAAAGCTTTCCAGCGACCGCACGTCACGGCTTGCGCCAACATCTCTCTTTGGTCCCGCCGCATCGCCGGCCAGTACGCGCGCAAGGGCCTTTGTCCATCCATGTTCAAGAGACGCAAGGTTGCCGCAGCTACTTCAAAATGGACCAAGACATGCGCCGCCGTCCATGATTCTGTCTTCAAGAGTATTGTTTTTCTCCGGGTTGATCTATTCGATCGCAGAACTCAAAAAGGTGCGATATATTACCTGTTTTTTTCGCTACAATATCAGAGCCGTTGGGACAATATAGCGTTAGACAGCGGTGATTGCGTTATATCGTCGATATTCGCTGATGGTACAGGCATGAATACGTGTTCTATCATGACGATGAGGGAGATTCGGTTCCGCGCTGGCGATGCAAGGCGCTTGCCATGCGCTAAAAAATAAGGGCACCGTTGATTTTTACTTGAAACCTTTTCCGGCCTTGCGACGAATCTTGAAAGGCTGCTGAAGAATCACGTGGGCTGGGAGATGAAGGCATGAAGACCCAGGATTTGATCGATACCTTGGCCGATACGGCATGCCCTGGGCGGGCGTTATTATCTCCTTTCCGCCGCGTGGGACTGTGGCTGTGTCTTGCCGTGCCCTTTGTGGGCCTGATCGTTTTCGTGATGACACCACGGTCCGATCTGCTCGGGAAACTGGTCGAAACCCACTATCTGGTCGAGCAGGGTGCGGCGGTGGCAACGTCCGTGCTGGCGGCCTTTGCGGCTTTTTCCGCCGGCGTGCCGGGGCGTGCACGCTGGAGTGTGGCCTTGCCACTGCTGCCCCTTGGCCTGTGGCTGGCCAGTCTTGGCGAGGGATGCGTCACGGCCTGGCCGCGGGCCACGTTCCGTCCCGATTGGATATGCTTCCCCGCCATCGTCATGACCGGCGCGGTACCGGGAGCGGCCATGGCCGTCATGATGCGCCGTGGGGCGCCACTGATGCCGCGCACGACCATGATGCTGGGCGCCCTGGCGGCGGCGGCGCTGGCCAATGTCGGTCTGCGGTTGTTCCATCCTCAGGATGCCAGCCTGATGGTTCTGGCCTGGCAGTTCGGCACGGTCGCCACTTTGTCTGTTCTGGGGGGTGGTTTCGGTGGACGATTCCTGCGCTGGCGCCACCGGGCTATGATTCCCAGAATCCCAGGGGAGCGCTTTTCGATGAAAGAATCCTGACGGTCTCCTGCGCCCGGGTGGCGCCGCCCACGGGGCGCCCGTCCACCGTAAGCATGGGGCGCACCCCCAGGGCGTTGGTGACGAAAACCTCGGTCGCCCGGAACAAATCGGCGGGCACGAGCGGAGTCTCCTCCCCCCCCAGCCCCCGTATGACATCGGCCCGCATGACTCCTGGCAGGGCGCCATCGGCCACGGGAGGGGTATGCACCCTCCCCTCCAGAACCAGAAACAGAGTGGCGATCGTGGTTTCGGCAAGCCGTCCCTCCGTGTTCAGAAGCACGGCCTCCATGGCGCCCCTGGCCGCGGCCTCCTCGCGAGCCAGGATGGCGTCAAGGGCGTTCAGGCTTTTGAGACGGCTCAAGGGAGAATACTGGTTGCGGCGGGTCACGGTGGCAATGACGGCATGCACGGGCTGCTCCGGCGGCAACGAAGGACTCGCCGTCACCAGAACCGTCGGGACCGCATCGATGGGAATCGCCAAGCCGCGACCGGCCACCCCCCGAGTCACGGTCAGGCGCAAGATACCCTCGCTCAAGGCATTGGCGGTCAGGGTGGCGTACAGACGATCGCTTAAAAGTGCATCGGTTTCCGGCAACGGCAATCGCAAAAGGCGCGCCCCTTCCCGCAATCGGCGCAGATGCGCCGGCAGACGCGCAACCCTCCCCTCCCGAACGGCCATGGTTTCAAACAGGCCGTCCCCCAGTGTCACGCCGCGATCGGCGGGGTCGATCCGCGCCGCTTCCGCGGTCATCAGGGTTCCATTCAGATTGAGGATCATCGCACACTTTCCCACAAATCCCCCGCAGAGGAACAGCGAATCGTTTCAAGGGACGCAGCCCATTCGACCCTGGAGGGATCACAAGACGCGCTTGACAGGCAAATTGTTTGAACAGTTTGCTTGAAACATAGCTATAAATTTCTAAACGTCGTCAAAATGGTGAGCTATTACTGATTGACCTGGAGGGCCCCAGCGGCCATACATGACACATGTCTCGAAGGTAGCTTCCTGCTCGACAGGTGGCATAAATTCTGCTCTGTATGGACGAGACGACGATTGAAAACGGTACGGTAAGTTCTACCGAATCCAGCGCCGTAAGGCACGAAAGCCTGTGGAGAGGAAGGCTCTGGCTCTGGTCGCAAGACCAGAACGAAACCGGCCTCTACGAAGCAGGAAGTCAGCTTTAAAGCTGTTTAGGCAGGTTTGAGGAGGTATGACGGAACGGTGATTTCTGTTTCGATGCTCTTGCGGAAAGGACCCAAAAGGGGGATACTCATAAAGCTGCTTGGAACAAGGGACACCGCAGCGAAACGGAAAAAGGGGTGTCCGGGGTGGGGGCGATGCGTACATGTCACGCGGTGATGGGGGGAGCGATCCTGGCGATGGCTCTCCTAGGGGGAGAAGCGAGTCTCCGGGCAGAGGAAAGCGAAGAAGGTCTGTATCTGCGTTTCGACACGGGGCGCTCCTTTGTGGAAGGTATAGGTGGGGCGACTCTGGTGGATGGGGGCGTGGGCTATCGCGTGAGTCCCTATCTGCGCGGTGACGTGACGATGGGGTATCGCTTCGATTATGGGTCGGAAGTAAACGTCAGCATGATCGGGCAGAATATCACGTTCAAGACCGAGGGAAACGCTCTCGTTGGAATGGTGAATGT
>WOUV01000007.1 GCA_009773045.1 Rhodospirillaceae bacterium
GCTGGTGCACCAGGGCGATCGCCGATTCCAGACGCGGATCGGTCAGATCGGTGAAATAATCGGCCATGCGGGGGGCCATGACCATGCCCTTGTAGACCAGTGTCCGCGAGGACAGCGAGGGCAGGTGAAACGCGCGGGCGACCTTGCCCGCTTGCGCATGCACGGCGTTGAAGGCTTGTTTGCGGATCACGAACAGTTTGCGTTCAAAGGTGTCCCGGTCGATGCATCCCATTCCCCGCCCGATGAAAATCTGACGGATGATGGGCTCCACGGGCTTGACGCTTTCGCCGAGGCAGGAGCTTTCCACCGGCACATCCCGCCAGCCCAGAAGCACCTGCCCTTCCGCTTCGATCAGGCGGGCGAGGGTCGTTTCGCACACGGTCCGCAAGGCGTCGTCGCGCGGCAGGAACACCATGCCGCAGGCATAATGGCCTTCCCGTGGCAACGCGATGCCACAGCGCGCCGCTTCGGCCCGCAGAAAGCGGTCCGGCATCTGAATCAGAAGGCCGCAGCCATCCGAGGCCAGCGGGTCCGCGCCAACCGCTCCGCGATGATTGAGGCACACGAGGATTTGTAATCCGTGCCGGATGATGTTATGGCTTTGACGGTTCTTGATGTGGGCCACGAAGCCGACACCACAGGAATCCCGCTCGTGCGCCGGGTCGAACAGGCCGTGAGCGACAGGAATCGGGCAATGAGTCATGACGAATCTTTCCCCCATGTTGCAACGTCCTGCGGTGTTGTTACAGGGCTTGGGCTGGTTTGCCAATTCCTAAATTCATGAAGGTGTTGCCAAAAGCCTGACGATCCGACGGGCAGTGTCGAGGGGGATAGGACGTGAAGGGGGCTTTCAAAAACTCTTCCTTGACGGGGGAGGGATGGGGAGAGAGGCATGGGTGAGGCTGGAACCCCGCATATGTTTGGGCATCCCCATCCCCTCCCATCCCATCTTTTCCCCATTCAGGGGAAGAAAAGGGTTTCGAGAAGGTCTCTGTCCTGTGGGGCGGCACGTTAAAGTCTGGCTTTTCTTCCAGGACCGCCGCCTTCCCGCCCGTGGCAGGAATCCCCCTCCTCGAACAGGGCCAAAAGCTGCTGCATCATGGCCCCGCCCAGTTCCTCGGCATCCGTAATGGTGACAGCGCGGCGGTAATAACGGGTCACGTCGTGCCCAATGCCGATGGCGATCAGTTCGACCGTGGAGTCGCCCTCAACCCAGGTGATCACCTCGCGCAAGTGCCGTTCCAGGTAAGTGCTGGGATTGGCGGACAGGGTGGAATCATCGACCGGGGCGCCATCGGAAATCACCATCAGAATGCGCCGCTGTTCATAGCGGACCATCAGGCGCCCATGGGCCCACAACAGGGCCTCGCCATCGATGTTTTCCTTCAGGATGCCTTCGCGCAGCATCAACCCAAGATTGCGTCGCGCCCGCCGCCACGGTGCATCGGCCGATTTGTAGACGATATGACGCAGATCGTTGAGACGTCCCGGAGTGGCGGGCTTGCCGTTCTGAAGCCACACCTCGCGCGAACGCCCGCCTTTCCAGGCGCTGGTGGTAAATCCCAACACCTCGACCTTGACGCCGCAGCGTTCCAATGTGCGCGCCAGAATATCGGCGCTCATGGCCGCGATCGTAATGGGCCGGCCCCGCATGGAACCCGAGTTGTCGATCAGCAGGGTGACGATGGTATCGCGGAAATCGGTTTCCCGTTCGCGCTTGAAGGACAGTGCATACAAAGGATTGGCGACGATACGGGCCAGACGGCCGGCATCGAGGAGACCTTCCTCGAGATCGAACTCCCAGGCCCGCGTCTGGCGGGCCAGCAGCCGGCGTTGCAGACGGTTGGCAAGGCGCCCCACCATGCCCTGAAGACGGGCAAGATGCTGGTCGAGCTGACCGCGCAGCCGCCCCAGTTCCTCGGCATCGCACAACTCGGGCGCTTCCAGCACCTGATCGAATCGGGTGGAGTAGGCACGATAGCGGACCGTATCCCCTTCGCTGAAATCGGGTGCATGGTGCGGTGACGGTCCGCCCGTCTGCCCTGCATCCCCTGGCAAGGCCAAGCCTTGCATATCTTCGCTCTCCTGCCTTTGCGGGGTTTCTTCCCCGGCCGCCAGGATGTCCGTTCCGGTCTGGTGTCCTGGGGTGCGCTCTTCCCCGGCCTGAGACTGGGGAACGTTCGGGTCGGCGGGGGCATTTTGCGGCCAGGCCTCCTGTTCTTCCCGCTCCGGCTCGACCTCCTCAAGGCCAAGGACCGCAATCAGGCGTCGGGCGGCTCCGGCGAAAGCCTTTTGATCGGTGAGATGCCGGCGCAACTCGGCCAAAGGAAGAGCGGCTTTCTTGTCAAGGCATTCGCGCCACAGGCGGGCCACATGGCGGACGGTGGCCGGCGCGGGCCGTGCGGTAAAATCTTCAAGGGCCATCAAACCCAGGGCTTCCGCGATTGGGACATCCTCTGCCCGCGTTGCATGGTGATAGCCTTCGTTCCGGCACTGTAGTTCGCGGGTCGTGAACACGTTGAGAGCGACCCCGGCAAGAGCCAATGCCCCCAGGGACTCGACCCGCGCCTGCTCCAGGGCGTCGTACACCGACCGTGCCGGCAGGGTCATCGGCTGGTGACGCCGGTGCAGGGCCTCGTTATGGTAGCGCAGGCGCAAGGCCATGGCATCCGCCGTGCCGCGCAGCCACGCCCACACGGTGTGCGCTTCCACCGGCAGCGGCAGCTGGACCTGATCGCCATGGGCCGCGGATGTCCCCGTGATATAGGACACCACCACATCGTCACGCCCGGCCACCGCCCGCACCGCCGCCGCGGTCACCCGCTTGACCGTTTCAACGACCGGCTCGCTTTCGACGGGATCGTTCTTCCAGTTGGTGTAATGTTCCATGGTTGTGTTTCAGGGAATCAAATCACGGTTGGCCGGCGCGTGGTGTCCGCCAGTTCCTGACCGAAGCAGCGTTGATAGTATTCCGCAACGACGGGCCGTTCCGTTTCGTCGCACTTGTTGAGAAAAGTCACCCGGAACGAATAGGCGATATCGTTGAAAATGATATTGTTTTCGGCCCATGTCAGCACGGTGCGCGGACTCATCACCGTCGAGATATCCCCGCAGATGAATCCGTTGCGAGTCATGTCGGCGGTCGATACCATGGCGGCCACCTGTTCGCGCCCTTTGGCCTGGTTATAGACGGGCAGCTTGGCGAGAACGATGTCCACCTCGGCATCATGGTCGAGATAATTAAGGGTGGCCACGATGTTCCAGCGGTCCATCTGCCCCTGGTTGATCTGCTGCGTTCCATGATAAAGGCCGGTCGTGTCGCCAAGACCAATGGTGTTGGTCGTTGCAAACAGCCGGAACGACGGATGGGCATGAATCACCCTGTTCTGATCCAGGAGCGTCAACTTGCCTTCGACTTCCAGCACCCGCTGGATGACGAACATGACATCGGGGCGGCCCGCGTCGTATTCATCGAACACGAGCGCCATGGGCTGCTGCATGGCCCACGGCAGGATGCCCTCGCGAAACTCGGTGACCTGCCGGCCTTCGCGCAGAACGATGGCATCCTTGCCCACAAGGTCGATCCGGCTCACATGGCTGTCCAGATTGACCCGGATGCACGGCCAGTTGAGCCGGGCGGCCACCTGTTCAATATGCGTGGACTTGCCGGTTCCGTGGTATCCCTGCACCATGACCCGGCGGTTGTGGGCAAATCCGGCCAGAATGGCAAGCGTGGTGTCGCGGTCGAACCGATAGGTTTCGTCCACCTGCGGGACGAAGGCGCTGCCCTGGCTGAAGGCGGGAGCCTCCAATGCGGTGTCAAGACCAAAAACCTGCCGCACGGAAAGACGAATATCGGGCCGATCCAGGGGGTGACGGACGGAATCACCCGCAACCGGCAAAGTGCTTGCGGTAACAGGTGCGGGGGATGCGGTGGAAGGCATGGTCGACAAACCCTTTTTGCAAAGTCCTTGGATAACCCGCGAACAACGGCTTTTGTGCGCCATCGGGACGGCCTTGTTCGGGACCACGGCCTGTTTTCAGGCATTCAGGCAGTTCATCAGCGTTTTGTAAGCATCAATAATGACTCTCAATTTTTCTTCGGTCGTTCTATCCCCGCCATGGATATCCGGATGAAACCGTTTGACCAGTTCCTTATAGCGGGCCTTGACCTTGGCCCGGGTGACGGGATGATGAAGCTTCATGGTCCGCATTGCCCGAGCCTCGGGTGTTTTCGGAGCACAAGCGCCCTTCTCGCGGGACGGGCAACCAAAGACATCAAACAAATCCTCCACCGGTTCCTGATGCAACCGGCGCCCTTGTGTCCCGAACGTCCCCAACGGCCATGTCGGGCGTTGCCACACGGTATAATTGCGGATATGGTCTTCAATTTCCGTCGCGCTCATACCCTTATGAAAGTCCCATGATCGGTTATAATCCCGAACATGGTCAAGACAGAACCAGTAATAGGCATCACACGCCCGCGATCGTGGTGCGGGGTAAAGCCCTGTCCGCGTGCAGGTCGGATGATCGCACGTCCGCTCCAGGGGATGCCTTGGCGCTGGAGACCCTTCCTGCGTCCGACGTCTGGTTTTGTGGTCTTCGTCTCCCATGCCTGTATGCTATGCCTGCCGCCGGCAGGCTTGCAATGCGCCTTGCGTACCCCATCGGGGTAATCGTATCGTGATGCGATTGCCCTGATTTGTTCTTTCCCTCGAACGCCGCGCATCCGCGGCCCTTGACACGCGAAGCGTCGCTTCGCGGGGCCTCGTCGTGCCAAGGGCATGCGTTCCGCATGACGGGCTAGTTTTTTGCTTTTGTCCCGCCATCTCTTTTCTCATGCGAGGACCCTGTCTTCCCCACAAGACGGTATGGTGTGGGTCGCAACCGGAAGGGTAAAAAGAGAGTGAACTCCTTCCTCATTGATTCCGACAGGCTTCATGCATGAATGCATGTTCACTTTTTCGTCACGTGTGCGAGCGCCGCCGGCAGTCCTTTCAGGGATATGGGGATGGCCGTGGTTTTGGTGGAGCCGAAAACCATCACTCCGGAAACCCATTTTTTGGCGGTCTTGAGGGTATTCAAGGTTGCCGTGTCCAGGGCAATGGCCGCCACGCATCCTTCCGGTGTGCACTGACGCAGCCGGAAGGAAATCTGGTCCTGTTCATCGATCTTGTAGGCCCCCCCCTGCTCAAGATTGATGCCCAGGGGGAGTTGAATCACGATCATCATTTCATTCTTCGGACCAATATTGCCAATCGATACACGGATCAATCGTCCCTTGCCCTGGATTTCCTGATTCTGGAAGACATAACACTTTTTGGTATTTTCATGCTGCTCGCAGGTATATCCCCAGTCTTCGAATGTTTTGTTTTCCGCAGTCGTTTTGTTTTCCGCAGAGGGCGACGAAGGCGGGGCGGCTGTTTTACCCTTGGTCTGGGCGCCCGCCTCGGCGCCAGCCAATGCAAGCACAAAGCCCACGGCACACAGGGCGAGGCCATGTTTCACGAAGCGCGTGAAAGAAATCAGGAAAAAATGAGTCATCGGCATTCATTCCTTACCACAAATTCCATCCTTACCGCTCAAAACGGTTGTCTCACTTTTCAGGCTTTTCTGTCGTTTGTTCATCTAGCAGAAGCTGCGCGGCCAACCGTCGCATGGCCAATCGCAACGAATCGGGAATACAACCGGATGTATCGGCATCGGCGACGGCCTCCAGGGAGTGGAGGACATAATAAGGGACATTGCGCAAGTTCGTGATCAATCCTTGCACCAGGGTGCGCATCAGCGGATCAAGACGCTCCATCTCACTCTTGACGGCCAGGGCCGGGCAGCATCACGCACACGGCATCGGTGATGGCCGTTGCACTCGCCATGCGGGGGGCATCATCGAGCAGGGCCATTTCCCCGAACAGTCCATTCGGGCCGATGGTGCCCAGAACCACCTCGCGACCCTCGATATCCTTGCTGATGGCGATACGGCCCACCTCGACGATATAGGCGCAGTTCCCGTGATCGCCTTCGGCAAACACTTCCCTGCCGACCCTGTACAGCTTGCGCTCCAGCGAATCTCCTGCCATTATCGATATTCTCCTTGCTGGCGGAATCCTACCATAACGCATGGGCCTGTCGCTGCAAAGGTTCCCCTTTGCCGGGCCGGGGCACTGAAAACAAGATAACAGGGGAACGGACGACTTCCCCCGTGCCCCTGCATTCCGTTATCTTCGGGGTATCGTTCCTTTGGAAGCGTGCATCCCATCATGACTCCCCTTGTCGTCATTCCCGCCCGCATGGCATCGACCCGGCTGCCGGGCAAGCCCCTGGCCGATATCCATGGTGTGCCCATGATCGTGCGTGTTCTGCGTCAGGCAGAGGCCGCGGCGATAGGCCCCGTGGTGGTCGCCTGCGCGGAACCGGCCATCGCCAAGGCCGTGCAGACGGCCGGCGGCAGGGCGGTCCTGACCGATCCCGATCATCCGTCGGGATCGGACCGGGTGTTCGAGGCGGTGCGCCGTATCGATCCCAACGAGTATCACGATGTTGTGGTGAACGTTCAGGGTGATCTGCCCACTTTGGACAGCCGGGTTCTTGCGGCGGCGCTGACGGCGTTGGCCGAACCAACGGTTGATATCGCGACTCTGGTTGCTCTCCTTACCGACCCGCGCGAGGCCACCGATCCCAACGTGGTCAAGGCCGTGGCGGGATTCCCCGCCGCTGCCGTTCCGGGAACCATCGCGCGCGCCCTTTATTTCAGCCGCGCGACGGTCCCGAGTGGTCAGGGGCCTTTGTTCCACCACATCGGCCTTTATGCCTACCGCCGCGCGGCGCTGGCCCGATTCGTCGCCCTGCCCCCGGGCATTCTGGAACGGCGCGAACGGCTGGAGCAGCTCCGTGCCTTGGAAAACGGCCTGCGCATCAATGCCGTGCTGGTGGACATGGTCCCGCTTGGAGTGGACACGCCAAACGATCTCGCTCGCGCCCGGGCGCTGCTGGCGCCAGCCTGAACAGGACCCATGGGGAGGAGAACGATCCCTCGTCATCTCTCGTTCACCCCTTTGCCCCCAGACGCGACTCGACCCCGGTCAGCAGGCGGTGAATGTTGGCCTTGTGACGGAACCAGCCCACGAGCGCAAGGCCGGCGAAAACCCCCATGGCCGCCCGGTCGGCGAACACAAACGCATACACCGGCGCCAACGCCAAAGCCAATAAGGCGGCCAGCGAGGAATAACGGAAAATCGCCGCAACCCCAACCCAGGTCAGGCACGATAACAGCCCAACCGGCCAAACGGTGGCGAGCAGCATTCCCAGAGTGGTCGCCACCCCCTTGCCGCCCTTGAACCTCAGCCAGAACGGAAAATTGTGCCCCACCACGGCAAACGATCCGGCGGCCAGGGCCACCGCGTGGGCGTGATCGGGAAAGACCAGCGGCGCAAGCCACGCCGCCGCCGCCCCCTTGCCGGAATCCAGCAGCAAGGTGGCCAGGGCAAGACCCTTATGCCCGGTGCGCAACACGTTCGTGGCCCCGATGTTGCCCGAGCCGATCGCCCGGATGTCGCCCATGCCGGCAAGCCACGTCAGGACCAGGCCAAAGGGAATCGCTCCCAGCCCATAACCGCCCGCCGCGGCCAGAAAATGGATCACGCCGACGTTCATGACCGTTTCCTGTTTATCCCGTCCGCAACGGCGAATACCGTGCGCCCGTCCACCACCGTCCGCAGGATCCGCCCCTGCACCGGACGACCGTCGAAGGGCGCGTTTTTCGACTTGCTGACCAGGGTGTCGGCCACCACCTGCCAGGCCCGGTCCGGTGCGAACAGCACAAGATCGGCGGCCCCGCCCTTGCGCAAACGCCCGGCATCCAGCCCCAGAAGGCCCGCCGGCCCGGAGGTGAGGAGCCGCAGGGCCGAAAGAAGACTCATATGGCCGTCATGGTAAAGATCAAGCGTCACCGCAAGCAGGGTCTCCAGCCCGACGCCACCAAATTCGGCCTGGGCAAAGGGACGACGTTTCGAATCCTGATCCTGGGGCGCATGGTCAGAGACGATGGCATCGATCAGGCCGCTCCGCAAGCCTTCCACCACCGCCTGCCGGTCCGCCTCGCCCCGCAAGGGCGGAGAGAGTTTGGCGAATGTACGGTAATCGCCGATGGCAAGCTCGTTCAAGGCAAAATAGAATGGCGCGGTGTCACAGGTGACCGGCAACCCCTTGTCCTTGGCCCGGCGAATGGCCTCGATCCCCTCGGCCGTTGACACATGGGCGGCGTGATAGCGACCGCCGGTCAGCTCCACCAGACGCAGATCGCGCATCAGCAGGATGGACTCGGCGCACGGAGGAATGCCGGCAAGCCCCAGCCGGGCCGCCATCTCCCCTTCGTTCATCACCCCCCCGGCCGCCAGCGCGGGGTCCTCGGGATGCTGGACGATGGTCAGGCCAAAGGTCGCGGCATACGACAGGGCGCGACGCATCACCAGGGCATCGGCGATGGCGTTCAAGCCATCGGTGAAGCCCACCGCCCCGACTTCCGCCAACAGCCCCATCTCGGCGATCTCGACGCCCTTCAGCCCCTTGGTGGCCGCGCCATAGGCATAGACCTTGGTCAGGCCGATCATTCGGGCGCGACGGGCGACGAACTCGAGCGTTGCCACGTCGTCGATCACGGGCAAGGTGTTGGGCAGACAGACCATCGCGGTAATGCCGCCATTGACCGCCGCCCAGCAGGCACCCCGCACGGACTCCTTGTGCTCATACCCCGGCTCCCGCAATTGCATGCGGATGTCCACAAGTCCGGGAGCCAAGCAATGCCCGCCGCAGTCCACTCGTTCCGTGCCCTCGGGCAGGGAGGGGGGACAGAACAGGCCCGGCCCGAAATCCACGATGCGCTCGCCCTCGGCCAGAACGCCGCCCGGCCCGTCATGCCCCGTGGCCGGATCGAGCAGACGGGCATTGACATAGGCGACGCGCCCCGGAATCGGCAACGCCATCAGCTTTTCCCCCGTGCCAGCACATCCAACACGGCCATGCGCACGGCCACCCCCATTTCCACCTGTTCGCGGATGACGCTGCGTTCGACATCGTCGGCCACATCGGAATCGATCTCGAAGCCGCGGTTCATGGGACCGGGGTGCATGATCAGGGCATCGGGCTTCGCAAGCGCGAGTTTGTTGTAATCAAGGCCGAAGAAGTGGAAATATTCCCGGGTGGAGGGCACGAAGTTGCCGCTCATGCGTTCGTTCTGAACCCTCAGCATCATCACGATGTCCACGTCCCGAAGGCCGGTGCGCATGTCGTGATGCACATCGACGCCCAGGGCTTCGATTCCGGTGGGCAGCAGGGTTCTTGGCGCCACGACCCGCACTTCGGCGCCCATGATGTTCAGCAGATGGATGTTGGAACGGGCAACGCGGCTGTGCAGGATGTCTCCGCAGATGGCCACCCGCAAGCCCGACAGCCGCCCCTTGCGGCGACGAATGGTCAGCGCATCCAGCAACGCTTGAGTCGGGTGTTCATGGGTGCCGTCACCGCCATTGATGACGGCGCAATTCACCTTTTCGGCTAGAAGTTTCACCGCTCCCGAGTCGGGATGGCGGACCACGAGAACATCGAGGTGCATGGCGTTCAAGGTGACGGCCGTGTCGATCAGGGTTTCGCCCTTGTTCACCGAACTGGTGGCCACCTGCATGTTGATGACATCGGCCCCCAACCGCTTGCCGGCCAACTCGAACGAGGTGCGGGTGCGGGTCGAGTTTTCGAAGAACAGATTGATGACCGTCCGTCCGCGCAACACACCTCGCTTCTTGTCGGCCTCGCGGTTAAGGGCGACGTAGCTGTCTGCCAAGTCGAGCAGCGACTCGATCTCGACCGGGCTTAAGCCCTGAATGCCGAGAAGATGCCGGTGGGGGAAGATTTCCGTCTCCATGATCATGAAAACCTATTATAGGGTCCCTCGGAAAGCAGGGCAATCGCATTCACATGCCAAGGAATGCGGGCCACCATAGGCTTGTCGCCAGGCGCTCCGCCGCAAGCCGGGCGCATAACCTTTTCAGGCGTTCATCGGCGATTGCCTGCTCCGCCGACAAAAGCCGGCGCCCCGCCGCCACCTCGGCCCGCACGTCCGCCCCCAGCCGCAGCAGCACTTTGAGCCACGCCGCCGCCTGCCCGCGCACGGCCCTTTCCCTGCCGCCGGCCAGGGCGCTCCACCGCACGGCGGGCGGAATCGGCTCGTCATAGCGGCGCTCCAGATCCTGCAAAACGTGTATCGACACCGCCGAATGGTCCATCAGCCCCCTCCTGATTCATTTGAGTTTGGAGTGTCAGGGGTTCCCCGCCAACGCCGGAGGTCCACGACCCTTGGCGCATCCGCTTGACGGCACGCCGCGCCCCACGGCGACACCCCTGCGCATCCATCAAGACCGACGCTCATGGGTATGAGACACGTCTTGCACACACCAAGCGCACAGGATAGGCGTTTGACGCCGGAAGTCAAGAACAAAACGCACACGCGCCCGCTCCCACAGGACAAGGGCTTGCCCTTGCCGTGTTCCCCCAGATAAAGTACCAGGGCTGTTCCCAAACTCGGAAATCAGGTTTCACGTCATGGCAGGCCATTCCCAATTCAAGAATATCATGTACCGCAAGGGCGCCCAGGATTCCAGACGGTCGCGGATGTTTGCCAAGCTTGCGCGGGAAATCACGGTGGCCTGCAAGACCGGTCTGCCACAGCCGGAGATGAACCCGCGTCTGCGCGCCGCTATCGTCGTCGCCCGCACGCAAAACATGCCCAAGGACAGCATCGACCGTGCCATCCGCAAGGCCGCCGCCGCGGGCGACACCACGACCTACGAGGACGTCCGTTACGAAGGATACGGCCCTGGCACCGTCGCGGTGATCGTCGAGGCGCTGACCGATAATCGCAACCGCACCGCCGCCGATGTTCGTGCCGCCTTCGGCAAGCATGGCGGCACGCTGGGGGAAACCAACAGCGTGGCGTTCAACTTTGAACGGATGGGCGCCCTGCATTATCCCGCGACGGCCGCCTTTGTCGAAGCCATTCTGGAGGCCGCCATTGAGGCGGGGGCGAGTGATGTCGATTCCGATGAGGGCGGTCACCAAATTTTTTGCGCGCCCGAGGATCTGGGCCTGGTCCGGGACGTCCTGGAACACCGCTTCGGCACACCCGAAACGGCCCGGCTGGAATGGCGGCCCCGGGTGATGGTTCCGGTCACCGATGAAGAAACCGCCCAGGCTCTGCTCAGGTTCCTCGACATTCTAGAGGATAACGACGATATCCAGCGGGTGGTGGCCAATTTCGACATCCCCGATGCCCTGATGGAACGGTTGAGTCTTTGAACAAGGGGGTCACACTTCTGGGTCTTGATCCGGGCCTGCGCCGGACCGGCTGGGGGGTGATCGTGGTGGAGGGCAGCGCGTTACGGTATGGTGCCGCGGGCGTGGTTTGTTCCGATGATTCCATGCCGTTGGCCCGGCGCCTGGCGCAGCTTCATGACGGAATCATGGCGGTCATCGCCCACCACCAGCCACAGGAAGCCGCCGTGGAGGAAACTTTCGTGAATGTCAATCCCCTCTCGACGTTGAAACTTGGTCAGGCGCGCGGGGTCGTTCTGCTGGCGCCGGCCCGCGCCGGCTTGTCCGTCAGCGAGTACACGCCAAACCTCGTCAAGAAGGCCATCGTCGGAACCGGTCATGCCAGCAAAAGCCAGGTGGCAATGATGGTGGAACGGCTGCTGCCGGGGTGTCGGCTCGATCCCGTCATCGATGCCACCGATGCCACCGATGCCCTGGCGGTGGCCATTTGCCATGCCCATCACCGCGCGTTGCCAAGCCGTATCGCTGCTTTTCCGGAAAAAGACGGGCGCCACCGCCGCGCGGGCGGAAAGATCCGCCCATGATCGCTCGCCTGAAGGGAATCATTGACGCGCGGGGGGAGGATTGGGTGGTCCTGGACGTCCAGGGAGTTGGGTACCTCGCCCATTGTTCGGGTCGTACCCTTGCGCAGCTGCCAGGTCCAGGCGAGGCAGCGGTTCTCCATGTGGAAACGGTCGTGCGCGAGGATGCCATCACCCTGTATGGCTTTCGCGACCGGGACGAACGGAACTGGTTCCGGCTGCTGACCACCGTGCAGGGGGTGGGGGCGAAGGTGGCGCTCAGTCTTTTGTCGACCTTCCCGCCGGAACGGCTTGCCCAGATCCTGGTGGCCCAGGACAAGACGGCGCTCACCCGCGCCGTTGGGGTGGGGCCACGGCTCGCCGCCCGCCTTTTGACCGAGTTGAAGGACAAGGGGCACACTCTGATCGCGGGCGGGGGCCAGACGGGCGAAACAACAGGCGATAGGGCAGGGGAGGGCACGCCCGGCACCGGTATTCTCCCGCACGGCACCGCCGCCGCCGATGCCGTTTCCGCCCTGGTCAATCTGGGCTACGGACGCGGGGAGGCCTTGAGCCTGGTGGCGCGGGTCGAGGCCCTGCTGCCCCCGGGCGCGCCGCCGCCCGATGTCGGGGCGCTGGTGCGGCTGACCTTGCAGGAAAGCGCGCGCCGGGGCGGGGGGTGATCCATGGCGCGCGTACCGGAAGAACGGGCGCGGATGGTGAGCGGCCATCCCCAGCCCGAAGACGAACCCGATGCGCCCCTGTTGCGTCCGCAAACCCTGGGGGATTTCATCGGCCAGCGGGCGGTGTGCGATAATCTGCGCGTGTTCGTCACCGCCGCCCGCAGCCGGGTGGAGGCTTTGGACCATGTGCTGTTGTCGGGGCCGCCGGGTCTTGGCAAGACCACGCTCGCCCAGATCGTCGCCCGCGAGCTGGGGGTGAATTTCCGCGCAACCTCCGGGCCGATGATCGTGCGGGCCGGGGATCTTGCCGCCATTCTGACCAACCTTGAACGGCGCGACGTCCTGTTCATCGACGAGATCCACCGCCTGCCGGTCCAGGTCGAGGAAGTGCTGTATGCGGCCATGGAGGATTTCCAACTCGATCTGATCATCGGCGAAGGGCCGGCGGCCCGGTCGGTGCGCATCGAGTTGCACCCGTTCACCCTGGTCGGCGCCACCACCCGTACCGGCCTTTTGACCACACCTTTGCGCGACCGCTTCGGGATTCCCCTGCGGCTGGACTATTACGATCCCGCCGATCTGGAGCGAATCGTGCGGCGCGGCGCGCGGGTGCTGGGGGTGGACATCACCGATACGGGCGCCACCGAAATCGCGCGCCGAGCGCGGGGGACGCCACGGGTGGCGGGACGGCTGTTGCGGCGGGTCCGCGATTTCGCCGCCGTGGCCGACACCTGGCCGATTGATGCCGCCATCGCCGATTCGGCCCTGGAGCGGCTGGAGGTGGACACCCTGGGACTGGATGCCCTCGATCGTCGCTACCTTCGATGTATCGCCGATCATTACGGCGGCGGACCGGTTGGCGTCGATACCCTGGCCGCGGCCTTGTCCGAACAGCGGGATACGCTGGAGGAAGTCGTGGAGCCGTTCCTGTTGCAGCGCGGCCTGTTGCAGCGCACCCTCCGGGGGCGCCTGCTGTCTGAGGCCGGCTTTCGTCACCTGGGGCTGAAGACACCGGCCCGCCCCGCCGGACAGCTGGATCTTCTGGGCGGGGAAAGCGATGGGATCTGACAGGGAAACACGGGTGTCACACGACGTGCACGTCTGGCCGGTTCGGGTGTATTACGAGGACACCGACGCTACAGGGTTTGTCTATCACGCAAGCTACCTGCGTTTTGCCGAACGGGCCAGGACCGAGCTGGCCCGCACGCTGGGACTTGAAAACAGCCGTCTGATGGCGGCGCAATCGCAGCCGGTGATTCTGCCGGTGCGCCGGCTGGAGGTGGAGTATCATGCGGGCGCGCGGCTCGACGATGCGCTTGAGGTGCGCACCCATCTGGCCGCCGTGGGCGGCGCCTCGTTGACCTTCGACCAGATGGTGGTGCGAGAGGGGCTGGTCGTCGCCAGAGTGAAAGTTCTGGTGGCCTGCGTGCACCGAGGCAGCGGGTGCCCGGTCCGTTGGCCACCCGCCATGCGCGATAGGCTGGATGCGTACATCACCCGAAAAGACCAAGAAAGACCCGAAGAGACCCGGAGAGAACAGCATGGGGCCTGAAGCACCCGACACAATACCCTCGCAAAGGGACAAGCGTCCCTCGCGTACTTCTTTTCATAAGGATTGAAGGACCATGGAAACGCATGTCATGGACCTCGGCAGTAGTGGAGTGCCGGATTTGTCGTTGTGGGCGCTGTTCATTCGCGCCGATTTGATTGTCAAGATGGTCATTATCCTGCTGGCGGCGGCTTCGTTCTGGTCGTGGGCCATCATTTTCGACAAGATGATCCGACTGCGGCGCCTCAATGCCTTGTCCGATCAGTTCGAGGAAAGTTTCTGGTCCGGTGGATCGCTGGATGAATTGTTCGATCGGATCGGCAACCGGCCGGTCGATCCCATGGCATCGGTTTTCGTCGCCGCCATGCGCGAGTGGCGGCGCGCCGCCCAGCGGGGACTCGTGCGCGATTCCGGAAAACTCAGCGTGCCGCAGCGCATCGACCGGGTGATGCAGATTGCCCTTGGCCGGGAGTTGGACCAGCTTGAACGGCGGGTGGGCTTTCTGGCCTCGACCGGTTCGGTTGCGCCTTTCATCGGTCTGTTCGGCACGGTGTGGGGGATCATGAACAGCTTTCACGCCATCGGCATTTCCAAGAACACGAGTCTTGCCGTGGTGGCCCCCGGCATCGCCGAGGCGCTGTTTGCCACCGCCCTTGGGCTGATCGCCGCCATTCCGGCGGTGATCGCCTATAACAAAATCTCAAGCGACATCGACCGGTATTACAAACGGCTGGAAGCGTTCGCCGGCGAGTTCGGTGCCATCTTGTCGCGCCAGATCGAGGAGCGGGGGTAAGAACCATGCTCACCGGCAGTCCCGGACGCGAAGGCCGCAAGCGCACCCGGCCTATGGCCGATATCAACGTCACGCCCATGGTGGATGTGATGCTGGTGCTGCTCGTCATTTTCATGGTCACTGCGCCCCTGCTGGTGACGGGGGTGCAGGTGGACCTTCCCAAAACCGCGGCGGGAAGTTTGAAGGGCGATGACCGTCCGCTGACGGTGACGGTGAACGGGAAAGGACAGGTGTTCATCCACGAGACTCTTGTCAAGATCGAGGATCTGGGGCCGCGCCTTGTGGCCATCGCCGGCCAAAAGCCCGAGACCCGCATTTTCATTCGTGGCGACAAGGGGTTGCAGTATGGTCGGGTGATGGAGGTCATGGGCGCCGTTACGGCGGCAGGGTTCTCCAAGGTGGCCCTTGTCGCCGAAATGCCCGAAACCGTCGCTCCCAAAGGCCGCAAGGGGAGTCCGTAAGTCCCATGGGGCGGAGCGCGCTTTATTCAGCCTTTTTGCATCTTGCGGCCCTGCTGATCGCGATCTTCGGCATGCCCGATTGGCTGAAACCCACGCCGCCGGTCGTCGAAAAAACGGTGGTGGTCGAAATCGTCGATCCCGATATGCTGAAGAACATCCAGGTGGCGAGCGTCACCAATTTGCCACAACGGGTCGAAAAACCGGTGGAAACGAAAAAAGCCGAGCCGAGGCCGGTGGTCAAACCCGAACCGCCCAAACCAGAGCCGCCGCCCCCACCCGAACCGCCCAAGCCCGAACCCAAGCCGGAGCCAAAGCCTGAACCGCTCAAGCCGGAGCCAAAGCCTGAACCGAAACCCGACCCGAAACCCGACCCGAAACCCGAACCGAAACCCGAACCGAAACCCGACCCGAAACCCGAACCGAAACCCGACCCGAAACCCGAACCGAAACCCGAACCGAAACCCGACCCCCCAAAGCTTGAGGAGCGGAAGGACAAAAAGGAACAGAAACAGGATACTTTTGAGACCTTGCTGAAAAATGTCGAGAAACTGGCGCCGAAGGACAAAAAGCCACTGGAGGATAAAAAAACCAAAACGACCCGGGACACATCGAACCGCACATCCACCAACCAGGATTTCGAGAAAACCATCGCCGGTCTGGTGGGCGCCGGATCGACGCAGTATTCGCCGGATCAGCCGCTCAGCCTGTCTGAGATCGATGCCATCCGCGCCCAGATCGAACGGTGCTGGAACGTGCCAGCGGGGGCGCGCGATGCCGAGAATCTGATCGTGGAAATCAGGGTGCAGTTTGCCCCCGACGGGCGGGTTTTGAACGCTCAGGTGATCGAGGACCCCCGCTTTCAGACCGACGGCTTCTATCGGGCGGCGGCGGATTCGGCCAAGCGGGCTGTGCATCAATGCAGCCCCATCAAGGCCCCGCCCACGAAATACGAGCGGTGGCGGGATGTCCGGTTGCGTTTCAATCCAAAGGAAATGTTTGGCCTGTAAGGGGGCAAACGGAAACAACGACAGGCGAAAGATCAGGCGCCTGATGCTCCGCTTGAGGAGGACACTCTTGCGTGCCCTTCGTTCCGCCACGGGGCTTTATAGCCGGACGGAATCGGCCATCCGGCTGTTCGAGGAGGCAAAAAGGGTTCCCCGGTTGCCTCCGTGATCACGTTTCGGATGAGTGCTGTTGACTCTCCTGCCCGCTGGCCCCATGCTGAAGGAAGAAGAAAGGAAGAAAATAGGAGGAACGCATGCATGACCGTCCTGTCTGGGGGGACTGGCCGCCCTGATCACGCTGATGAGCCAGTGAATCCGGAATGGTGAAGGAAGAACAAACCATGCGTGTTATGGGAATCGTGATCAAAGGGCTTGCGCTTTTTATCCTGTTGATGAGCCTGATGACGGAACGGGCCGCGGCCGAACTCGTGATCGATGTGACACGCGGCCACGCACAGCCCATGCCGATCGCCGTGACCGATCTGTTCGGCACCGCCGCACAGGAGAGTCGATTCGGTCACGATATATCACGAGTCGTTTCCGCCGACCTGGAACGCTCGGGCCTGTTCCGACCGATCGATCCCAAGGCCTTCCTCCAGACACCCGAATCCCTGGTAATGCAGCCAAAATTTGCTGACTGGCAGGTTCTCAACGCGCAAGCGATGGTCAGTGGACGAGTCATCGTGCAGCCCGATGGCCGCCTGCGGGTTGAATTTCTCCTGTGGGATGTGTTCGCGGGGGAGCAGCTCGTGGGACAGGCCCTTTTCACCCAGGCCGAGAACTGGCGCCGGGTGGCCCATATGATGGCCGATACCATCTATTCCCGCCTGACGGGGGAGGAAGGCTATTTCGATTCCCGTATCGTTTATGTGGCCGAAAGCGGTCCGGCGATTCGTCGCGTCAAGCGGCTGGCCATCATGGATCAGGACGGCGAGAATCACCGTTATCTCACCGATGGGTCGTGGCTGGTCTTGACGCCGCGCTTTTCGCCGACGGTGCAGGAAATCACCTATATGTCTTATTTCCGCAACGTGCCGCGCGTTTATCTGTTCAACATCGAAACGGGCCGACGGGAGGTGCTGGGGGACTTTCCGGGCATGACGTTCGCGCCGCGCTTTTCCCCTGATGGCCACAAGGTGGTGATGAGCATGGCCCGGCAGGGCAACAGCGAGATCTATGAAATGGATCTGCGGACCCGGGCCGTGCGGCAAATCACCACCCATCCGGCCATCGACACCTCGCCGTCCTATTCCGCCGACGGTTTGCGCGTGACCTTCAACTCCGATCGCAGCGGGACCCAGCAGATTTACGTCATGAATGCCGACGGTTCGGGTGTCGAGCGAATCAGCTTTGGCGACGGGCGCTATGCCACACCGGTATGGTCCCCACGGGGTGATTTGATCGCCTTCACCAAATTCAAAGGCAGTCGATTCTATATTGGAGTCATGAAACCCGATGGCTCGGGGGAACGTCAACTGGCGGAAGGCTTTCTGGTAGAGTCCCCCACCTGGGCGCCCAATGGGCGCGTGCTGATGTTTTTCCGTGAAACGCCTCGCAATTCGTCCGGGCGGGGAGGGTCGGTAAGGTTGTATAGCGTCGATCTGACCGGGTATAACGAGCGCCTCGTCGTAACGCCACAGGATGCTTCCGACCCGGCGTGGTCGCCGCTGCTTTCCCCGCCGGCGCGATAAGAAAAAGTTCTTGCAACACTGCAAGACTTCCAGGAAATATGGGCAAATCTGGGCGCATGTCAGCAAACCCCGTACGAGGCACTGGGCGAACCGGCAAAAGAGTCGGCACCATAAGCGACGATGCAAAATCATCTGTCGTGAGGATGTGGCTATCCAGTTGTTTATGCACAGGGTTTGAAACCCGACGCTTAAGGCGATTCAAGGGTATCAAGGGATGTTGAAAAAATGCGGGCCCAGTGTTCCGGGCAGGAGAACAAATAACATGAATCGACGTTTGTTGAGTGTCTTGGCGGCCGTTGCGCTGGTGGCCGCGTGTGAGTCTGCAACCGAGGGAACGGCTACAACCACAGGCACGGGCGCGACGAGTGATGCCGGCAGCGGAGTGGCCACGGTTTCGACACCCTCCGCAACGCCACAGCAGGAATTTGAACAGGCCGTTGGTCAGGACCGGGTCTTTTTCGATTTCGATAAATATGCCGTACGGGTGGATGCCAAGCCGGTGCTGACACGGTGGGCCGACTGGATGAAACGCCATCCGCAATATCCGATTGTTCTTGAAGGACATGCCGACGAGCGCGGTACCCGCGAATACAACTTGGCGCTGGGTGAAAAGCGGGCCAACGCCGTGAAGGAATTCCTGGCCACCCAAGGCGTGTCTTCCGGTCAGGTGACCACTCTTTCCTATGGCAAAGAGCGTCCAGCCGTGCCCGGCTCCAACGAATCCTCCTGGTCCCAGAACCGTCGGTCTGTGGCGGTGGTTGGGGGTGGGCCAACCTCCTGACCTGTCGCCAACAGGCCAAGCTTGCTTCTCCTCGCGTTTCCTGTTTTTTCGGAACGGGATGCGCGCGGGGGGAGGGGGCCTTTCTGGTAAATGTAAAGTTGTTTTGGGGTGTTAAGGCAAACGGGCATTCCTCAAAACCCTCCCCATCATGAAGGGGGAGGGAAAGAGGGGTTTTCAGAAGTGTCCCACAGCGTGGAGTTTGGGCCGTGCTGCACGGATTTTCCGCAAAGCGTATCACACGCCGACTGGTTGGATGTGGCGTCGCCCTGGTCATTCTGGGACTGGGCGGAGAGGGTTCCGCGCAGGAAAACGTGCGGGTTCTTCTTCAACGGATGGACCGGTTGGAACGAGACATGGGCGCGGTGCAACGTCAGATCCATCGCGGCGGCGTGTCGGACAGTGTCTCCTTTGGCGGTGGCGATCCTGAAGGGGACACGGCGGCCCGTCTGCAACAGCGTCTGATCGATATGGAAGGGGTGATTTCCAATCTCACCGGCCAGACGGAGGAAGTGCGGTTCGAACTTGGCCAACTTCGCGGCCGGCTGGAAAAACTGATCACCGATGTTGATTTCCGCCTGACCGAACTTGAACGGTCCGGCAAAAACACGTCTTCTCCCGGTTCCTCCGGCGCCGGGGAAACCACGGCGCCCGTTGCGCCGGGGCTTCCCCCGGGACATCGGACCGATCGGGAAGCAATCGCGGTCTTCGGCAAGCCGACCGGTCAGAAGGAACCGATCGGGGAACCGGCCCAAGCCTCGTCACCCAAACGAGGGGGAGAGTCGTCCTCCAGGGGGACTCCGAAGGAGCAGTACGACCAGAGTGTCGCTTTGCTGAACCAGAATGATTTTGCCGCTGCCGAACAGGCTCTGTTGGCCTTTCTCGAGGCCCATCCGGAAGACCCGTTGGCCGGCAATGCCCAGTACTGGCTGGGTGAGGCCCATTACGCGCGCGGGGATTTCCGACAGGCCGCGGTGGCCTTTGCCAAGGGGTATCAGAAATACGCTAAAAGCAGTAAGGCCCCGGCCAATCTGCTCAAACTTGGCCTGTCGCTCGCTAGGCTCAAGCGGGTTCAGGATGCCTGTACCGCCTTCAACCGGCTGGCCGTTGAATTTCCCAATGGCTCGGGCGATGTCAAACAACGCGCGAACCATGAAAAGAAGAACCTTGGTTGCAAGTGATCCCCTGCCCTTAAAATAAAGACAGGAAAAGGAATCGAGGGGGTGCGGGGGAGGCTTAGAGGACATCCGGCACGCTCATTGCCTTACGCGGGGGGGTTTGGTTTTGGGATTTGCCGGAAAACGATCATGGCGCATGCCAACATCAGCGACCCAAGGAAGTTTCGTTTATGGAGTGTGTATCGGGTTCGTAACGCCCGGAACCCCTTCAGCCAAGCCAAGGTTCGCTCGACCACCATCAAAACGCTGCCGCCGCACCATCGTCCCCTGAGAGGACGAGTTCCCCGCACGCCGCATGGCCGCTTGATTTTTTCACCCGATCGCCCTGATCCCTGTCCTGAATCGCCTTGACGGAATG
>WOUV01000213.1 GCA_009773045.1 Rhodospirillaceae bacterium
AACTGATCGTCCTCGACGAGGTGTCCATGGTCGGCCCGGAAATGGCCAGCGACCTGCTCGCTTTCGGCAAGCCGATCCTGGTCCTCGGCGATCCCGGCCAGTTACCACCCATCAAGGGCGAGGGCGCCTTCACCCAGGCCACCCCGGATGTGATGTTGACCGAGATTCACCGCCAGGCCAGCGCGAGCGCCATCATTCGCCTCGTCACCCTGGCCCGCCAAAGCCAGCCAATCCCCTACGGCGCCCATGACGACTTCGTCTGGAAGATGCGCCGCGACGCGGTGACGCCGGCGCAGATGCTGCGCGGCCGGTCAGGTCCTGTGCGGCAAGAACGCGACCCGGCGGCACCTGAACCTCGCCATGAAGCAGGCCGCCGGGTTCCCCCAGCGCCTATCCCACCGGCGGCAGCGAGAAGATCATCTGCCTCAAGAACCGCAACGATCTCGGCCTCGTCAACGGCATGTTCCTCACCCTCGAGGATCCCAAGGACGAAGACGAGATCTCGTTCTCGGCTGTCGCCATGTCCGAGGGATGGTGACCGCATTGGTGGCGGCACCGATCAAAAGCCGGCCCGGCTGCGATTCTACAAGGGACACTTCGATGATCACGTCACTTCCGACAAGGACCGTGAACAGCGCGATTACTTCGCGAAGAAAACCCTGATCGAAACGACGTGGGGCTGGGCGATCACTTGTCATAAAAGCCAGGGGTCGCAATGGGAAAACGTCGTCGTCTATGACGATGGTCTGGGCCGGACCGCAGACGATCGTGCCCGCTGGCTCTACACCGCCATCACCAGGGCCGAAAAAGGCCTCGTGATCCTGGCATGACAATGAAAACGAACATGAGTGAGAATCTGACATCGCGGGTCGAACAGCACTATCGGATCATCGTCTCGCTGTTCGAAGAGGCGGGCGTGCCGATGCTTTCAATTGGAGAGGACGTGCAATGACAGAGGCAATGACATTACCGGCGGCGCATTCCGCCGGCGCCGCCGGCGTGGTCCAGGGGGGACCCGCGATCCAGAGGATCAAACAGCTATGACGGACAGCACATCCCTGGTGCCGGTCGCTCCCCAGCAGGAGTGTCGGGATCGTGGAAACGTTGAACAGCCTGACACAGCAGGAAGGTAAGAAACAACCATGACAGACCATATTCCTTCGATCCCGGCAGGCCCCCGTGACATGACCCCGATCGCCTACAAGAGCGTGCCGGTGATGACTACCGAGCGCCTCAGCGAGGCGTTTGGAACGGAAGAAGTCCGTGTTCGGCAGAACTACGCTAGCAACAAGGAACGTTTCGTCGAAGGTGTCCATTTTTTCAAAGCAACGGGCAAAGACCTCAAAAATTTGCGAGTAGCTTTAAGCGACTCACAAATTTCCCTGAAAACACGGGCACTTATCCTCTGGATCGAACGCGGTGCCATGAATCACGCCAAGATTCTAGAAACCCCTGAAGCGTGGTCCGTCTACGGCAAACTGGTCGATACCTACTTCGCCGTCAAGGAAGGAAGGCTTCTGACCCCCTCCGTCCGGCCAGTTCTGGCCGATGCGGCGCGAGACTTCCGGGCATACAAGAGCGTCGCTAGGCTCTTCGGCATGGACAACAATCAGGCCGCTCTCGCGGCCAACAAGGCCATCCGGAAAGATTACGGTCTCAACTTGGCCGAGCGCCTCGATGCCACCCACCTCCTGGCCCCCCAGCAGGAAGCCCACCTCACCGTCACTGACATCGGCAAGCGGCTCGACCCGCCCTCGTCTGCAATCGCAGTCAATGCACTCCTGGCGGAGCGCGACTTCCAGACGGGCCGACGTGATGCTCACGGGCGGACGTATTGGGAGCCGACCAAGAAAGGCCGTCCTTATGCCGTCTGGCTCGACACCGGCAAAACCCACGGCGATGGCACGCTCGTGCGGCAGTTACGCTGGACCGCCAACATTGTGGCAGATCTGGAACAGGAAAATGAGGGAGGAACAGACAATGGCTGACCGGGCAGCGTATACGCTATCGACCGTCGACATCGACGCCATCGCGGAACGGCTCGCCGTCAAGATGCGGGCAGACCGCCCAGATCACGCCGGCCAGTGGCTGAGCATAGACGATCTTGTGGAACGCACCAGATTATCCCCCAGGACGATCCGGGCACGGATCGTTGCCGGGCGATTTCCCAGGCCCATCAAGCTCGGCATCAACGACAGTGCCACGTCCCAGCAGTCCACCGCCCGGTGGCGGCTGGGCGATTTCCTGGAATGGGACCGGGACCCGAAGGGATATCAGGCACCGCCGTCTGACGGTCTAACATGAGCCGATATGGTACGGTATGATCCCTACGCTATGTTAGCCCTGTGTTAGTCTGGTCGCTGTCGAGATCGAAAAAGGGTTGGGTGAAAATGACCTAACCACTTGAAATCATTGGTGCCGAAGCGGGGATTTGAACCCCGGACCTACTGATTACGAATCAGTTGCTCTACCCCTGAGCTACTTCGGCATAGCTCGAAAAAAAATAGCAGGAAAGAGAACGCTTGGCAAGTGTCATGCTCACCCCTGGAGAGGGCTAACGTCACATGGATCGCAGAATGGCGTCGATCACGGTCACGGCCATCGACACCGCAGCGGCCTGGAGTCTCGACCACGCCGCGCTTTTCGGCGGGCCGGTCGCGGTGGCATGGCAGAGAAGGAGAAGATGCGGGCACCGCGCGACAGCGCCTTCAGTTCCGTGCCCGTCCCGACTCTCCGCGGCGGAGACTCCGGGGCCGGGTCCTCCTTGGCAACTCCCCCCGTTCCCGCGCCGGAATCCTCTGGCGCACCACGGCCGTGTGCGCGAAAGCGGGTTCTGACGGGCCTTGTGGTTTGCCAGGAAGGAGCGATGCCACAGTCGCCCGGCACAGGAGGGTTCTGCAAGAGATGTCATGAGGGGAGACGCGCGAAGGCTTCAGAACTTTTGTGTCATTGGTGTCTGAGTTGTTTTTCGTCAGACATTATTCTTCTTCCATGTGGCTATCCGAACAATTATAATGTTCAGGATGTCGGGAAAGGAAAAGGCATTACTGTACCTATCCGT
>WOUV01000214.1 GCA_009773045.1 Rhodospirillaceae bacterium
CATGTAATGCTCTTGGCTTTCCTGGACATGGCTCACCTCCTGCCCAAAACCATACACCAGAGAAGCGCAGATTAATAGCAAATATTTATGCAATTAGACTCTAGCGGGATCGATGGCGATTGCCTGGCGCGTGGCCTGCTCCGCCTCCGCCAGATGGCCGGCGAGGAAATGAAGCCACCCCAAGACTCCATAAGTCTGGGCGTTCTCGGGATGGGCGGTGACAGCGTGCTCCACCGCGTCAATGGCGGCGGGCAGATTGCCCTGGCTTGCCAGAATCTGCCCGCGCATCAGATAGGCATCAACCCGGTTGGAATCGCGGGCGATGAGTTGATCCAGCCGCGCCAGCGCCATCTCTGGCCTTCCAGCCTGAAGGGCGCTTTGCGCCTGTTCCAGCAGCGCCTCGGCATCCGTTGCCACAGGCTGGGGCGTGGGGGGCGGGTGTCGGGGCGGCGGCCTGGGCGGAGGGGGCTTGCGGCTTGGGCGCGGGAGCGGCCCGTGGCGGAGCTGCCGCAACGGATGTCGGAGCGGCCACACGGAACTGGACCCGGCGGTTGCGGGCATCCAATGGATCGGCGGGGATCAGCGGCTCCGCCTCGCCCTTGCCCTCCGTGATCAATCGGCCCGGATCGATGTCATGGGTGGCGACAAGAAAGCGCTTCACCGCCTCCGCCCGGCGTTGCGACAGGACCAGGTTGTGGGAATCAGACCCCTTGGCATCGGTATGACCCTCGATCACCAAGCGCAGGGTTTCGTTGCGCCGCAGGAGCTGGCCCACGCTCTCCACGAACGGGCGCGACTCCGGGGTGATGGCGTCGGCGTTGCGAGCGAACTGAATGGGCAGGGCGACGGTTTTAGCCTTGGGTTCCTCGGCGGGCGAGTCGAAAACCACTTGGCGGCGTGTCCTCTTTCCCTCCGTTGGTGGCGGGGCGCCCGTCAAGTCCGCCTCCAGGTCTTCGACACCGGGCGGGGCGGTGTAGGTCTTGAGATTGTCTCGGCCCGCGCCTCTCCCGCTCCCAACACCAGCGCCAGCGCCGTCAGCGCCGCCCGTGTCCTCTTCCCCTGTGTCATGACCCCCTCCGTTGCCTGGAAAACACATCCCGTGTCGCGCCGTGTCGCACAAGGGGACTCCCCGGGGTGCTTCCGGGAAAGGCCATGCCACGCCCCCTGACGAAAGTCAACCCCCATTGAACGGAAAAAGTGTACTCCCCGCCGGGCTGTCACCGACCCCAGCGCGTCGCGTTGTCGTAGTGCTCGCGCGCCCGGTCGTAGGCATCGGCGGCACCCCCCCCCGGCGATCCCGTGTGCCCTCGTGGCTCCGAAGAGCGCAAGGCCCCCCTCGCGTGAGGCTTTTTCTGCGCAGGCTGGGATGACGCACGGATTCGTCCGATCGATCCTGAGCGGTTTTGCTGGAAGATCACGCGAATGATATGCTATAGGTGCACGTTCATAGTGGTGACGGATCTCAAGGAAAGGGGTATCGGGGTGTTCCCTCAGCGTTTTTGCACTCGTGGGAATCCTTGTCGTTGGCGGACTGTCGTTTTTTCTTCAGGCTACCCCCGTTCTGTCGGAGGGGGGCATGCGTCAAACGGCGGCCATCGTTTTCCAGGGGGCCTATGCCTTGATGCGACACGGGGCCAACCGCGAGGGGATCAAGGCCGCCTTAACCGAAATGGCCGCCACCCGTCCGGGCATGATCGTGCGGCTGCATCGGGGTGGAGCCATGGTCCGCACCAATGGCGAAGAAGACGAAAGCGCGGTCGAGGAAGGAGACCATTACGCCTCCGACCCGCTGCTGCAACAGGCGGCAACCACGGGGGAAGAAACCCTGCATCGTGGGAATGAAACGAGTCGTTTCCTGTTTCTGATTCGGGTGCAGCAGGAATGTGTTGCCTGCCATGTCCGGGCAACGGTGGGCGAGATTGGCGGGGTTGTCGATATCACGTATCCGCGTGCCGTGTGGGGGAGTACGGTGGAAACGATCCTGCACATCATGGGAGTATGTGCCGTGTTTTTTGTCTTGGGAATGTACGTGAAACACAGGAAAACCCTTACGCGCCACCGGCAACCCCATCGCATTTTCTGAAATACGTTTCAATGGGAGCAGGCCCCCCCCCCCCCCCCACGCCCCTGATCATCAAGAGCGCGGGGAGAAGAGCCAACGGACCTTAGGAGGCCATATACTGGCCGCCGTTCACCGACATGGTGGCGCCGGTAATGAACGAGGCCTGATCGCTGGCCAGGAAAGCCACCATGTAGCCGATGTCATCCGGGAGGCCGATACGGCCAAGCGGAATCTTTTTCACTTCGGCTTCCAGCACCTCCTTGGGCATGGCGCCGGTCATCTCGGTCAGAATGAAGCCCGGGCACACGGCATTGACGGTCACACCCTTGCCCGCGACTTCCTGGGCCAGAGCGCGGGTGAAGCCCAACATGCCGGCCTTGGCGGATGAATAGTTGACCTGGCCGAACTGGCCACGCTGTCCATTCATCGAGCTGATGTTGATGATACGGCCCCAGCCGCGTTCACGCATGCCAGGCACGATGCAACGGCAGGTGTTGAACACCGACCCCAGATTCACGTTGATCACGGCCTGCCACTGCTTGACCGGATCCATTTTATGCAGAAAGCCGTCACGGGTGATGCCGGCGTTGTTGACCACAACGTCGATCGGACCGACCGTCGATTCGATTTCCTTGACGCCAGCCTCGACGGAAGCGAAATCGCCCACGTCGATCTTGAAGCCGGCAATACCGGTGTCGGCCTTGAACTTCGCGATTTGTTCCTCGACCACATCGCACACCACCACGGTGTTCCCCACCGCCTTCAGATCCCGTGCAATCGCCGCCCCCAAGCCCCGCGTACCGCCGGTCACCAATGCAACACGTGCCATTAAAAAATCCTCCTCCTTTGTGTCTGAAGAATCACGGTGTTTTCTCCCCTGTTCCCCACACCCCCTCCGGATGGGCACCATACCGTTGACGGCGGACCCGTCCCCATCAAGGGAACGTGTCCGCGGGAAAGGGCAAAACGGCACCGCGGGAGGTCATATCACATTTCTGTCATCGGTGCGAAGGGGATCAGGAGGGGAAAACGTCGATTTTGATGGGGCGTCGCCCGGCTGGTCTTCATGACTCTGGTCTTCAGGGGCGGTGATCCGTCCCATGCGACGGTCGGCTTCACGGGTGGCGGCCTCCAGTGCCCGTTCGACCGCCTGGCGGCAGACCTCAAGGGTGTTGCCGTCGGCATTCCTTGGCACCACGACGGGCTGTCCCCAGACGAACACCCCACACCTTCCCGGCCAGGGGACCAGAAAGCGGTCCCAGCTTTTCAGCATCGGGCCGGCGGCGGTCGAGAAGCTGACCGGAACCACTGGCACGCCAGCGAGCCGCGCCAGACTGACCACACCGATGGACGCGCGAAAGCCCGGTCCCCGCGGGCCGTCCGGGGTGATGCCAACGGATTCGCCGGCCCTCAAGGCCTTGAGCATGGACCGCATGGCCGCATGGCCGCCGTGGGAGGAGGAGCCGGTCACGGTGCGGATGCCAAAACGGGCGACGGTGCGGGCGATGAACTGGCCGTCGCGGTGTTGGGAAATCAGCATGTTCATGGTCTTCGCCCGATTCCAGCAGTACGGCATCATCAAAAGCCGTCCATGCCAGAAGGCCAACACGAACGGCTGATTCGCCCTCCATAACCGGTCTGGCACCTCTCCCCCGATCACTTCCCAGCGGCTGCTGGTCCACACCAGCCGGATATAGGCGGCCGCCAGGGCACATAAACCCTCCCGCACACGGCTGGAACGGGCAAGGCGCCTGCCCAATCGCTTCAGCCATCGCGGCATGCACGGCCTTCAGTCTTTCTCCCGGAAGAACAGACACGCTTTGCCGGCCCGCACGGCCGTACCGGCGTCGGTGATGCGGTCCATGTTGGTGTGTACGCCAAGAACCTTGGCCTTGGAGAGCACGAGCACATTGTCCTGTACCATAAAGAAAGGGACGGAGTTGGTGGAACTATCCGTATTGTCCTGCGTTTGCGCAAGCACCTTGTGCACGCCGTCACACCCCGGTGTGCACAGCAGAAGCCCTTTCTACCGCTCCACTGTGATGTTCCCCTGCAAGGCAAACAAGATTCGGGCCAATGAAGGAGAGCGCGGCGCGCCTCGCGTTACAAAAAACACCCTTCGCACGATCACCGTCACTCCATGCCTTCAGTCTTTCTCCCATTCGAAAATGTAATACTTGTTGGCCTCAAAGCGTGTCGCGGCATCGGTGACGCAGTACATGCTGGTGTGTATCCTCCTGACCATCTATCAGTTTAGCGCAATGGGTTGTTGACGGCACGAATCTGCGTGTGATTCAAGGGGTCTAGCTTTGATGGAAGGGGGACTCAAATCGT
>WOUV01000215.1 GCA_009773045.1 Rhodospirillaceae bacterium
GCTTGTCTTGACGTGTGGCGATTTTCCCCGCAAACGGCGGGCGGGAATTTCGATCAAATCCTCGAACAGGGAACGAACCCGCGCCGCGTGATCTTCCATCCGCCGCTTCAGATCCGCGAAATCCTCCGCGCCCCCGACCCGGCATAGTTTTTCCTTGAGACCTGGCGGAGCGTTGTCATCGAAAACGCCCTCGATGCTTTGGCGCAGCATGCCATGCAAGGCCATCCAGAAAGCATGCGCCGCAAGAAGCCTTTCCGCCTGCTCCAGGGGCAAAAGGCCGGCATCCCGTATTCTTCGTAGGGCGGTCGCGGTATTGGGCGAAAGGATGTGCGGATGACACGGGGCATGGCGCAGTTGCAGGAACTGGGCGATAAACTCAACATCGACCAGTCCCCCGGGGGCATGTTTCACAACCCACAACGAGGGGGCCTTTTTCTCCCGCGCCAGCCTTTCCCGCATGTCGGCCACATCCACCACCAGACGGTCGGGATCGCGCGTCCGCATCAGGGTGCCATGGATCCCCTGCTCCAGACGCAAGGCCAGCCCCGGCGGGCCATAGACCACCCGCGCCCGGGTCAGCGCCATGTGTTCCCACGTCCACGCCGCTTCGGCCTGATACTTCTCGAACGCTTCCAGGCTGACCGCGAGCGGTCCCTTGTTGCCGGAGGGCCGCAGGCGCATGTCAACCTCATACAGCCGGCCGAACTTGGTCATGGCGGTGACGGCGTTGATGAAGCGCTGGACAAGGCGGGTATAGAAAACCACGGGCGGCAGGGGTTTGGGGCCGCTGGAGGCTTCAACGCCTTCAGGGCTGTCATAAACCAGAATCAGATCAAGGTCACTGACCGCCGTCATTTCGCCGCCGCCCATTTTGCCCATGGCGATGATGGCCAGTCCCCCGCCCGGAATATAGCCGTGCAGACGGGCAAATTCCCGCTCCACCCGCGGGCAGAGCCGGGCAAGGGCCGTTTCGGCGATCGTCGTCAGGGCCTGTCCGGCCTCCGCGGGAGAAATCAGGTTGCGCAGAATCTGCACCCCCACCTGGAACCGGCGGTCGTTGGCCCAGCAGCGGATGCCGTCCAGCACCGCCTCGTAATCGTCTTCGGCCTCGGCAAGCTGGCTGTCGAGTTCCACCATCAGCGCGGTGATGTCGGGCAATGGCGCAAGAAAGCCCGGGGTCAGCATCGCATCCAGCAACTCCGGTGTGCTGCTCAACCCTTCAGCGAGGCGGGGCACGTCCCCCAGAATCTCGGCCACCAGATCCAAAAGCGGGGGATTGGCGTAAAATAGCGCGAAAATCTGCACCCCATCGGGCAGGTGGCACAGGAAGGCATCGAACTTCATGAAGGCAAGATCGGGGTGAACCGTGCGCGCCAGCACCGTCAGAAGGGTTGGGGTCAACTCGGTCAGCACCTCGCGATGGCGGCTGGTCCGCACGGCACGGTAGCGGCCATGGTGCCAGCCGCGCACGGCGGCGGAAACGCCGACCGGATTGGAAAAGCCCATCCGGCACAATGTTTCCAGCGTGCCGGGGTCATCCTCGGCGCCGGTAAAGACCAGGTTACCGCTGGTGCTGAGATCGGGCGTTCCCTCGAACAGATTGGCGTAATGCCGCTCCACCGTCTCCAGGGTTCGTATCAGCGTTGTGATGAAGGAATCGGTCGAGGGCGCGCCCATGAAGGTGGCAAGGGAGTCCAGTTTTTCCGGCTCCCGCGGCAGGGTCTGGGTTTGCTGATCGTCCACCATTTGCAAACGGTGCTCCAGACGGCGCAGATAGTGATAGCAGGCGATCATCTCCTCCGCCACGCTCCGGTCCACATGGTCCACCATCGCCAGGGCCAGCAGCGCCTCGCACGTGCGCGGACTGCGGGTGGAAGGTTCACGTCCGCCCCAGATGAGCTGCTGGGTCTGAACAAAAAATTCGATTTCGCGAATGCCGCCCCGGCCCAGTTTGATGTCGTGCCCCGCAACGGCGATGCTGCCGCCGCCCTTGTGGGCGTGGATCTGACGCTTGATGGAATGGATGTCCTGAATGGCGGCAAAATCAAGTGACCGCCGCCAGACATACGGTTTCAGAAATTTCAGGAACGCGGCTCCGGTTACGCGGTCTCCCGCAAGGCACCGGGCCTTGATCATCGCCGCCCGCTCCCAGTTCTGGCCAAAACTTTCATAATACAGCTCGGCGGCGGCAACGGAAATGGCAATGGGGGTCGACCCCGGATCGGGCCTCAGCCGCAAATCGGTCCGAAACACATAGCCGTCAACGGTCCGTTCGCTCAGAACGCGAACAAGGGTGCGGGTCAAACGGATGAAACATTCCCGCACACTGCTCCGTCCGGTATAGGGGGCGCCCCGTTCCTCGTCATAAAGAACGATCAGATCGATGTCCGAGGAATAGTTCAACTCGTTGGCCCCACACTTGCCCATGGCCAGCACCACATACCCCGAATCCCGTTCCGGATCTTCGGGGTGCGGCAGGGCGATTTCTCCCATCGCGCAGGCTTGGCGCAACAGATGGCGGACCGCAAGGCCCGTTGCGGCTTCGGCAAAGAAGGACAGGGCCGCCGTCACCACATCAAGCGGCCACAGACCGGCAATGTCCGCAAGACCGATCAAAAGGGCGGCCCGCCGCTTGCCCACGCGCAAGCCTTTCATCAGCCGGAGGCTATCGGTTTCTTCCTTCAGCATTCGTTCAAGGCCGACGATCAAACCGGCGAAGGCTTGATCGGCCCCATCGGTCAGCATCGTGTGCAGAATCCGGGGATCGCGCAACAGGCAGGTGCTCAGGAATGGACTGTTGCCAAACACCGCCTCTAAAAGCGCCCGACCCGCGGGATGGCCTGCCACCGCCGGAATGAATGCGGCGAGGACCGGATCGGCCAGGGTGTGGGACAGCTCAAGCCAGTGTTCCATTCCCCGCCGGCACTGATCGGAATGAGCCGGGGCGGGAAGGCTTTGAGGAGTGAAGGAAAAAGGAGAGGACATGGCACGCACGTGGTTTTGAACAAAGGTGCGGCACATCCTATCACGTCCACGGCAAA
>WOUV01000216.1 GCA_009773045.1 Rhodospirillaceae bacterium
GGCCTTGCGCAACACCAGGGCACGGACCGTTTCGCTTTGCGCCATGCCCTTTTCCCCCGCCCTTACGGCTGAGCGTCACTTTTGGATTCAGCCGTGCCTCTGTGAAAATTTCTTGACTTTCCAGCGCGATTGTATTTGGACGCATTCGAACATGTCTATCACAATTTCCCGACGGCTCACTTGGCACGTGGTCCAGTTCACCGAGCGCGGAGTCGCGTGATCACCCAAATCAAAAACTCCGCGTTCTGCGGGGCTTTTGTGATTCAGCATGCTCGGTCTCAACGGCCTGTGCACCCTCGAAAAGCTCATAGGAGGTAGCGGCGAGATGACGCCACCCCCGATGACAAGTGACTTATTCAGCATAGCCCCAGCAGAACACCCAGGAACCTGGCCATCCATCAGTTTAGAATGGCCTTCCAGAGGCGGGGGAGCGGCAGGCACGCCTCTGGAAGGCCATTCTAAACTGATGGATGGCCAGGGTCTAGCGTCTGCCGTCAATGGAGTGGCAATAACCATCCCAAGAGCGAGTACAAAAATGATTCTACGCATCTCCATATCCTCCTTACAAACGTGTCGTCTCTGTTGATGATCCATCCGTCACAATAAGAAGCTTGCTCCTTATGATCTTGGTCCCGAGAGCCTTCACTGCCCTCGGGGCTTTTTTTTAAAGCTATTACATTCTATACAAATGTTTATTATCGTAAAAGTCAATTATCAAAAGGCGCAGAACAAAGTGTTACACCCTTTGTCTAGGGGGTGACGTGCGCTTGGTGGGTTGGCGTCAAGGCCCCGGTTGACTCTGCCGCCGGTCCGCCTCATGCTGACGAAGCCCATTGTGAATAGGAGTCCCGCATGGCCACTATTACCTTTGACACCAATGCCTTTATCAAACACTTGGTCAACGCCGGCATGCCAGAAGGCCAAGCCGAAGCGTTGGCCGAAGAGCAGACCAACCCCTTGCATCGCCGGGCGGGAAGAGCGTAGGTTTTCTCTTCTCCCAAGGAGCGGACATCACAATGGACAAGGCTTCCCTTCCCCCCGATATCGCTGCCATGGCGTTCGAGGATGCCCTGACGGCGCTGGAAGAAATCGTGCGCCAGTTGGAAGGCGGGCGGATTCGTTTGGAAGAAGCCGTGGCGGCCTATGAACGCGGCGTCGCCCTCAAACGGCACTGCGAATCCAGGTTGCAGGAAGCCAGGGGCAAAGTGGAACGTATCACCACCGACGGCCAGATCGGCACGACTTTGGTCGAGGGGGAAGCAGTGACGGAACCGGTCCCTTGTGAAAAAAAGTGATTGCCGTGTAAAAATCTGTCCCGCCCGCGCGACCATAAGGGTTTCGTCCCGGTGCACGATAAAAAAGTGACGGAAAAACATAAAAGGAAAGAAACGTGTCCGGTTTCGCGAAAGCCATGGCGGAGATTGCCGCTCAGGTCAACGACACGTTGGAACAGCTTCTTCCAATAGCGGAGACTCCGGAGGGAAGGCTGTTTGAAGCCATGCGCTATGCTGCCCTGGCCGGTGGAAAACGGCTCCGGCCATTTCTGGTTGTTGTAACGGCCGGCATGTTCAGGGTTGCAGAATCTTCTGCCCTGAGAGCCGCTGCGGCGGTAGAGATGCTGCACACGTATACTCTTGTACACGATGACCTGCCAGCCATGGACAATGACGACTTGCGCCGCGGCGTACCAACATGTCATCGCCGATTCGATGAAGCCACCGCCATTCTGGCCGGGGATGCCCTGCTGACGCGCAGTTTCGAGGTTCTGGCTGATCCCGACACCCATTCCGGACAGATGATCGACCTTCTGGCCGAAACCATGCCGATGGACATGATCGCCGTCACCCGCTTGCAGCAACTCAAAACCGGCCGTCTGATCGGCTTTTCGTGCGAGGCTGGCGCCATTCTGGGCAAGGCGCCGCGTCCGTTGCGCATGCATCTTCTGGCCTATGCCCACGATCTTGGCTTGGCGTTCCAGATTCGCGATGATG
This sequence comes from Rhodospirillaceae bacterium, assembly GCA_009773045.1. GTDB lineage: Bacteria > Pseudomonadota > Alphaproteobacteria > Rhodospirillales > Rhodospirillaceae > WOUV01. The sequence goes on from WOUV01000216.1 coordinate 1,992, forward strand.
TCCTTGATCTCGAAGGCAACGTCGATGAAATGGGCAAGGCGGTGCGCAAGGACGATTCCCATGGAAAGGTTACCTTTGTCTCCCTGCTGGGGCTGGAACGGGCGCGTGCCCAGGCCGCCATACTGGTCGATCAGGCCATCGCGCATCTCAATGCTTTCGACGGGGAGGCCGAACTTCTGCGCCAGGTGGCCCGCTTTGTGGTGGAACGGCGGAATTGAAAGCCTGCACGGGTGGTTTTTGTCGCCCATGAAAGCAGGCAGAACAACGGAGCACAGACAGTGACGGAATTTTTGAAAACACCGTTGTTGGATACCGTTCAGGAACCGGCGGATCTGCGTGCTTTCAGCGTCGAGCAGCTTCGTCAGCTGGCCGATGAAGTGCGCCTTGAGATGATCAAGGGGGTTTCCCGCACCGGCGGGCATCTGGGGGCCGGTTTGGGCGTGGTGGAGCTGACGGTTGCATTGCATCACGTTTTCAACACACCGCAGGACCGGCTGATTTGGGATGTCGGCCATCAATCCTATCCGCACAAAATGCTCACCGGCCGCCGTGATCGCCTGCGCACCCTGCGCCAGGGCGGCGGGCTGTCGGGATTCACGAAGCGGGGCGAGAGCCTTTATGATTCGTTTGGCGCCGGCCACAGCTCGACCTCCATTTCCGCAGGTCTTGGAATGGCCGTGGCGCGCTCCCTTGAAGAGCGCGACAACGACGTGATCTGCGTCATCGGCGATGGCGCCATGAGCGCCGGACAGGCGTATGAGGCCATGAACAACACCGGATCGGGCACGCACCGGTTGATCGTTATCCTGAACGACAATGACATGTCCATTGCGCCCCCCGTGGGGGCCATGAGCAATTATCTGTCCAAGATGGTCAGTTCCCGTTCGTTTCGTTCCATCCGCCATGTGGCCAAAGAAGTCGTCGCCCATCTCCCGGGGCCGCTGGAACGGGCGGCCAAGCGCGCCGATGAATATGCCCGCGGTCTGATCACCGGCGGCACCTTGTTCGAGGAAATGGGATTTTATTATGTCGGTCCGATCGACGGCCACAAGATGGAAGTCCTGGTGCCGGTGTTGAAGAATGTCCGTGACAGCCGCGAGGTCAAACCGGTGCTGGTGCACGTGGTCACCCAGAAAGGCCGCGGCTACGAACCGGCCGAGCAGGCGCCGGACAAATACCACGGCGTTTCGAAGTTCGACGTGATCACCGGCACCCAGACCAAACCACAGGCCAAGGCGCCCGATTACACCTCGGTGTTTGCCGAGGCCTTGATGGCGGAGGCTGAAAAGGATGCGCGGGTGGTGGCCATCACCGCCGCCATGCCTTCCGGCACCGGCCTTGACCGATTCGCCCGGCGTTTCCCAACCCGTTGTTTCGATGTCGGCATCGCCGAACAGCATGCGGTCACCTTCGCCGCCGGCCTCGCGTGCGAGGGGTTCAAACCCTTTGTCGCCATCTATTCCACCTTTTTGCAGCGAGGATATGATCAGGTGGTGCATGACGTCGCCTTGCAGCGGCTGCCGGTGCGTTTTGCCATCGACCGGGCCGGTCTGGTGGGGGCGGATGGTCCCACCCATCAGGGGGCTTTCGATCTTGTCTATTTGTGCTGTCTGCCGGGATTTGTGGTCATGGCCCCGGCCGATGAGGCAGAGCTTGTGCACATGGTGGCCACCGCCGCCGCCCTTGGTGACCGCCCCTGTGCCTTTCGCTACCCGCGGGGCGAGGGAACGGGGGTAACCTTGCCTGTGCCGGGCGAGGCGTTGGCAATCGGCCGGGGCCGGGTGCTGCGCGAGGGAACAGTGGTCGCCCTGTTGAGTCTTGGAACCAGGCTGGCCGATTGTCTGAACGCCGCCGAGGAACTGGCGGCCCGGGGGCTTTCGACCACCGTGGCCGATGCGCGGTTCGCCAAGCCCCTCGACACCGATTTGATTCACCGATTGGCGCGCGAGCATGCGGTGCTGGTAACGGTGGAGGAAGGGGCCGCCGGGGGATTTGGCGCCCATGTCCTGCACGAGTTGGCCCGCGCGGGGCGGTTCGATCATGGTCTGAAGGTGCGCACTCTGACGCTGCCGGATGCTTTTCTTGAGCACGACACACCCCGGGCGCAGCTTGAGGCCGCCGCCTTGACCGCACCGTCCATCGTTGGCACGGTGCTTGCCGCCTTGGACGAGGAGAGCCGCACGGACGCCGTTTCAATCCGCGCCTGATCGCTGCCGCTTCCTGATGCCCCCTTCGAGTCTGAACCGTCTCTTGACGAAGGGAGTGGTTTTTTCTAAACTGAGCACGCTTTATCGATGGAGAGAGAATCAACCATCGCTGTTATGGGCGTGGGGTGCGTGGCGACACGCCGTCAAGCGGATGCGCCAAAGGGCCGCGGAGGTTCGATGTCTGCGGGGAAGTCTTGATTGGTCGCGATCAAGGATCATAAGGTATGACACGTTGCGGGGTTGCAATGAAACAGGTGACCGATTCTTCTTTTGAAACCGATGTTTTGCAGGCGCCAGGGCCGGTTCTGGTTGACTTCTGGGCCGAATGGTGCGGTCCCTGTCGGCAGGTGGCGCCGATTCTGGAATCCCTGGCCGCCGACATGGCCGAGCGATTGACCATCGCCAAGGTCAACATCGATGAAAACCCGGCGATACCCTCGCGATACGGTGTGCGCGGTGGTTTCAACAAAGGTCGGTGCCTTGCCACGCAGCCGGCTGTACGAGTGGGTGGAGAAAGAACTGGCGTGAACACCAGGGCAATGGGGTGTGCCCGCGTTCGTTCCCCTTTGTGCGGATGGTTTGTTTTAAACAAAATGTGGGGGAGGCATAGCCTCCCCCACCCCCCCACATTTCTCTGCGCATGGGTTAGCGTGTTGGAACCGGTTGCGCGGCGGTGTAATCGTAAAAGCCGCGGCCGGTTTTGCGGCCCAGCCAGCCTGCGTCAACGTATTTCACCAGAAGCGGACAGGGCCGATATTTGGTATCGGCAAG
>WOUV01000008.1 GCA_009773045.1 Rhodospirillaceae bacterium
CAGACATGCGTGTCATGATCCTGATCTCCTCTCCATGAGCGAGCACAACGCCGCGGCCCGGAATCGGCGCCTTGGCAAGAGTTGCTTCCTTCTCCCAATCTGTGGATAAAAAACCCTTCGTCAACCGTGATCAATGCAAGTTTTCCGCTCCCTTGTCTGCCGGGGCCTGTTGACGATGGTGAAAAGGCTCCCGCTTTTGGGTCTGCTCATGGTATTCTGAAGTATCCTGAAGAATGCGTGGGAAAACCATGAGAGTGGTACGGCACACAAGCCAAAGGGTCCTTCGGTCACCGGCTTGAGGGGAGGTGAGCGATTATAGCTGACAGGGATGAGGAGAAACAAATATAATGGTGGCAAACCTGCGGAACGCTCTTCTATTGGTACAAGTCATGCTTGGCGTTAGTCTTGTTTCGCGCGTCAGTCGGGCGGAAAGGGATGACGTTGCGCCGTACCGGTGGGTGCCGGCCCGGGCCACATCGACCGTCGAGCCGTTTCGCACCACCCCCCGCACCGAAACGGGGCCTTCCGGCAATGCATGGGCGGTGTCCAGAGAGGAACGTGGAATCGGGGGGATTGCCGCGGCCACTTCGGATCTGCCGCTTTATCCCCCGGAAAATCATCTAGCGGAAACCGACCATGGGGCGAAGGCCCAGACACGCCCGGAGCGGAGAGCGGCGCTTGCGGGCAGTTATGCGTTCGTTCCATCCGAACAGAACCAGGAGTCCCCGCCCTATCCCTCTACACGCATGGCCGAGCCACGCTTTTCCGTGGGGGTGCCCTATGCCATGGCTCCGCCCTATGCCGTAGCGCCGCCGCATGATGGACCATCCTTCGCGCCACACTTCGCGCCATCCTTCGCGCCGTGGTTCGCCCCACGGGAAAATGGCCTGGGCGCCGCCTCGCTCCGCGGAAGGGAGGAGGAACCCCGTTTCCGCGTGTCGGTGCCAGGCGAAAGGCCGCTCGCCTCCAACAGGCCGGAAAAACCTCGCTTCCGGTTGCCGGCGCACAGGGGAGGGCCGCCTGCCTCCGACAGGCCCAACGGCCCGGCGGAACGGCGCATGTCATTTCCTCCCGGTTTCTCCGCTTTCGGCTGGCCCGGGGAACCCTTCGCCGCACCGATGGCACCGGCGCCGTGGAGCGGTGGACCGCCGCAGGGCTGGAACGGCTCCCTGTTTCCCCCACCGCCCTTGGCGCACCCGTGCCCCCCTCCCCGGCTGCCACCACAGCAGGGGGCATCTGCCTGGCCGAGCGGGTCCATACCGGGGGAAGGCGGCACAGCACACGCCCCTGTGGATGTCCGTCCGCCTCCCGCGAGATCGTTTGCCTTTGTCCCTGCCGTTGGACGACCCTTTCCCCCGCCGCCGCCTCTTGCGCCATGGCGCGAGCCGGTTCCACCCCCGCCGGGTCCCTATGTCACCTCTCCCTGGCACCTGCCCCAGGCGGTTTTGAAAGCGTGGCACGGGGATTGGCGAACGTGAGACTCAAGGGAGTGTGGGGAAGAACGTGTCTTCCCCCGCGTCCTTTCGGCGTCCTATTGGACCGGTTGGATCTCGTCCGGCCGCAGGCCAAGTTTGGCAAACAGCATCCGGTCGGCCTCCTCCACGGGGTTGTCCGCGGTCAGCAGGCGGTCGCCGTAAAAGATTGAATTGGCGCCGGCAAAGAAACACAAGGCCTGGGCCTCGTCATTCAAGGAGGTTCGCCCCGCCGACAGCCGGACCCGCGCCTTTGGCATCAGCAGGCGGGCGACGGCGATGGTGCGCACCAGCTCCAAAGGCTCGATCTGTTCGACAGTGGCCAGCGGCGTGCCGGGAATGGGAACCAGCCGGTTGATGGGCACGCTTTCCGGTGGTGGTTGCAGGCTGGCCAGGGTCGTCAGCATGGCCGCCCGGTCGGCACGGCCCTCCCCCATGCCGATGATGCCCCCGGAACAGACTTTCAGCCCAGCCTCGCGCACGTTGTGCAACGTATCCAGACGCTCCTTGAAGGTACGGGTAGAAATAACCTGATCGTAATATTCTTCAGAGGTGTCGATGTTGTGGTTGTAATAATCAAGGCCCGCCTCTTTCAACACCGCCGCCTGGGCCGCCGTCAGAAGCCCAAGCGTCACGCAGCTTTCAAGCCCTTCGGCTTTCACGGCGGTGATCATATCGGCCACACGGGCAAGGTCGCGGTCCCGCATCTCCCGCCACGCCGCTCCCATGCACAGGCGGCTTGCCCCGGCGGCCTTAGCCTTACGGGCGGCCTCGCGCACGGTATCCGGGTCCATCAGCCGGGTCGCCTCGACGGAGGTGTCGTAATGGCCGCTCTGGCCGCAATATTTACAGTCCTCGCCGCATCCTCCCGTCTTGACGGACACCAGGGTAGACAGTTGAATCGCGTTGACATCCCAGTGACGGCGATGGACCTCGTGCGCTTGGTGCAAAAGATCGTTGAAAGGCAGCGCGAACAAGGCAAGCGTCTCTTCTCTGGTCCATACCCGGCGGGGCGGAACGACGGATTCATGGGTCATCGGCACATAACCTCTCTTGCAGGTCGGTGGACACTATTCCAAAAAAGCGGCGCCGTCGGACAGGGCCGCCTCGATCAGATCATAAGCCCGGTCAAGCTGGTCCGGTGTAATGCAATACGGCGGGAGAAGATAGACGACATTGCCCAGCGGACGCAAAAGTAGGCCGCGGGCCATGAAAAAATCCTGCAACCGCCGCCCGACCCGCGCCCCATAGCCGGTGCCTTCCCCCACCACATCGAAAGCGGCCACTGTTCCCGTGACCCGTGGCCGCCCCACCCGGGGATGGCTGGCAAGCCGTTGCATGCGGCTGCGGTGCTGGCGCTCGATGGCCTGCAACGCCGCTTCCGTCTGGGTCCCCAAAAGAAGACGCAAGGACGCCAGCGCCGCGGCGCAGGCCAGCGGATTGGCGGTGTAGGAATGACCATGGGCCAGCGCGCGGTCGAAGGCCTCCCCCAGAAAAGCCTGATACAGCCCATCGCGGCATACGGTCACCGACATCGGCAGGAAACCGCCGGTCAATCCCTTGGCAAGACAAATGATGTCCGGCGTCACCCGGGCCGTCAGGGTGGCAAACAGCCGCCCCGTGCGACCGAAACCGGTCATCACCTCGTCAAAAATCAGCAGAACCCCCGCCCGCCGGCAATGGGTGGCGATGGTGTTCAGGAACTGGGGCCGGCACATGCGCATGCCCCCCGCTCCCTGGATCAACGGCTCGATGATCAGGGCCGCGGTTTCGTTGCCGAAGCGATCAAGCCAGGCTTCCAGGGCCGCCAGACAATTGAATTCCCGCTCCTCGATGTTGACATCGCCGTCCCAGGTGGCCGGAAACGGCAGACTCGCCACTTCGAACAACATATCGGAGAAGTGATCGAAAAACCCCGACCGCGCGCCCGCCGACATGGCCCCCACGGTATCGCCATGATATCCACCATCAAAGGCCAGCAACCGGCGACGACCCGGCGCCCCCATGTTGCGCCAATACTGGTGGGCGATCTTCAGGGCCACCTCGACCGCCGTCGATCCATCGTCGGAGAAAAAGACCCGGTTCAGATCCTCGGGCAGAAGGCCGGACAGGCGACGGGCCAACTCGACGGCGCCTTCGTGGGTGAAGCCGGCAAAGATCACCTGTTCCAGACGTTGGGCCTGCTCGGCGATGGCGTGGGCGATATCGGGGTGGGCGTGGCCATGCAACGTGACCCACCACGATGAAATCAGATCGAGATAGTCCCGTCCGTCTTCGCCATGGAGCACGGCGCCCTTCGCGGAGCGGATGGCCACCGGCAGCGGAGCCGTGTGACCTTGCGTGAACGGATGCCAGATGTGGAGCCGATCAAGGGCCAGCAGAGCCTGAAGGCGATCCATCCCCCTTCCTTTCATCTCCATCGGTCAGAACACGCGCGAAAGCAACGATGGCAGCGGCATCCACGCACGCGACACGGGGTATTTCCTTTACTGGAACACGACCACGATTTTCAAGGGTGGTGCGATTGTCCGGATTGGACGGACCGTTCATGACCACCCCCCACACGGTCAGGCCGCGATCGCGCAAGGCCATGAGCGACAAAAGGGTATGGTTGAGGGTGCCAAGGCCGCTTCTGGCCACCAGAACGACCGGCACCCCCAAACGGGCCATCAGGTCGATCATGTCATGATGTTCATTCAGGGGAACGAACAGCCCCCCCGCCCCTTCCACCACCAGGGGCGATCGGACGCGCGGCAGGGAAAAACGGTCAAGAACGATCCGGATTCCCTCGCGCCGGGCGGCCTCGTGGGGCGAGGCCGGGGCACGCAAGGCATAAAGGCACGGGCAGATCCGATCGGCGGGTATGTTCGCGAGTCGGGCGACCGTCGCCGAATCGTCGTCTTCCGTCAGGCCCGATTGGACCGGCTTCCAATAAACGCCGCCCCAGGCCCGCACCAGAGCGGCGGCAATCACGGTTTTACCGACACCGGTGTCGGTGCCGGTGACGAATACACCGTGCGGGATCATGGGAAACACCCCGCGGGAACGGCACGAAGGAAAGAAAAGGAACCGAGGGCGCGCGGGGGAGGCCACGCCTCCCCCGCCTTGTGGTTTTCGCCACGGAAAAGACACGGCCCTCCCGTGGGGGAAGGCATAGTCTTCCCCCACCGTTCCTTGATCCCGGAGTCCTTGTCCGTCCCGGAACGTTCAGCGCTCTCCATTTGACTGCTTTCGCCACAGACCATAGGCGATATGGTAACTGACCGTGACCGGTCTGCCCACGCCAAAACTTCGCAACACCTGCCGGAACGCTCCCGGTGCCAGCGGTGGCCGGTCGGTGGTATGCGCGCCGATGGTTTTCAGCGCGGCGACGAAGGCATGGGCGTCGGGGTAGACATGACTGAGCACCTCCTCCGTCACATTTCCCCAGCCGCCGGGCGGCAGCTGGCGGGCGAGGCCGGCCTGATCGGGATAGGCCGGCGTGCCGGCCACCAGCCCAAGCCGGCGATGGATGTCCACCCATTCGGCAAAAGTCCCGGCCGCAAGCGTCGTGAAGGCAAGCCACCCTCCGGCCCGGATCAACCGGACCAGACGCTCCAATGCCCCCGCAAGATCATCGAACCATTGCACGGCCAGGTTGGCACAGACGAGATCAAACCCGGGCACTGCCGCCGGCGCTTCGCCATCCATGCAGGCAAACAGCACGCGCTCATGAAAGCGGAAACGTTCCCGGCCATGGATCACCATCGCCGGGGAGATATCCGTGGCCAGCCATAAGGAAGGCTCGACCCGACCAAGGGCCGCGCGGGTGAACAGACCGGTTCCGCACCCAATCTCCAGCACCATGGGCCGGACAGGCAGATCAAGCCGTTCGATCCGTTCCGCCAGGCGATGCCCCACCGCGTGCTGAACACCCGCGGCGGTGTCGTAAAGACGGGCGGCCCGATCAAAGGAAAGGGCGGCGTTCTGCTTGCGCGTGCTGTTCAACGGTCCCTCTCCCATGCACGCCGGTCAGCCGCCGGTGACCGGAGGGAAAAAAGCCACCTCGCGGGCGGAATCGACAGGGTGGTGGAAGGGAACGTACTCCTGATCCACGGCCGCCCGTATGATGGAAAGATCGGCGAACGCCGCCGCATGACGGGGCGTGCGGGCACACAGCCAAGCAATCAGCCCGGCCACATCAGTGACCCCTTCCGGAACCGTCACGTCTTCCTCGGCAATGCCGACTTTCATTTTCACCCAGGCAAAGTAAAGAATTTTCATGACCTATCATCCATGAGTGTGAATCGTTCCATGGGGTTCGGCCCTGGACCGTTTTACCTTTTTCTCGAACCCTTCCATTGTTTATGTTGACAGGCAACGCGTTACGTTCCATCCATCCTGCGCGCCATTGCGCGCGACCCCGACACGGGAACCTGTCATGAGCCTTACGAAGCATTCCACAAACGACGTCCGCACCGCCTTTCTGGAGTATTTCGGATGCCACGGACACGAGGTCATGGCATCGGGTCCCCTGGTCCCGCGCAACGATCCGACGCTATTGTTCACCAACGCCGGCATGGTCCCGTTCAAGAACATCTTCACCGGCCAGGAAAACCGCCCATGCGCGCGCGCCACGACCGCCCAGAAATGCGTCCGGGCCGGCGGCAAGCACAATGATCTCGACAATGTTGGCCATACCGCCCGGCATCATACCTTTTTCGAGATGCTCGGCAACTTTTCCTTCGGCGATTATTTCAAGGAAACGGCCATCGAACTTGCCTGGGGCTTGATGACCCGGGAATTTGCCCTGCCGGCGGAACGGCTGCTCGTGACCGTCCACGCCTCGGATGACGATGCGGCCGTCCTGTGGCGCAAGATCTCCGGCCTGCCGGAGACGAAAATCATCCGCATCCCGACCAGCGATAATTTCTGGCAGATGGGGGACACCGGCCCGTGCGGACCGTGTTCGGAGATTTTCTACGACCACGGCCCGGACATTCCTGGTGGTCCGCCCGGCAGCGCGCACGCCGACGGTGACCGCTTCATCGAGGTGTGGAACCTCGTGTTCATGCAATTTGAACAGCACGCCGACGGCACGCGGGTCCTTCTGCCCAAACCCTCCATCGATACCGGCATGGGGCTTGAGCGCATGGCCGCCGTGTTGCAAGGGCGGCACGACAACTATGACACCGATCTGTTGCGGGCCTTGATCGAAGCCGTCGCCGCGGTGACCCACACCGACCCGGACGGGCCGCACCGGGTGGCGCACCGGGTGATCGCGGACCATTTGCGCAGCAGCAGTTTCCTGATCGCCGACGGCGTCCTGCCCGCCAACGAGGGCCGAGGGTACGTCTTGCGCCGAATCATGCGCCGCGCCATGCGTCATGCCCACATGATGGGGGTGGAAACGCCGGTGTTGTGGCATCTGGTGCCGACCCTGGTGCAGTGGATGGGCGCGGCTTATCCCGAACTTGGGCGGGGCGAGGCCCTGATCACCGAGACGTTGCGGCTGGAGGAGGAACGCTTTCGGCAAACCCTGGAACGGGGTCTGAAACTTTTGGATGAACAAACATCCACATTGAGTGCTGGGAGCGTACTTTCTGGGGAAATCGCTTTCAGGCTGTATGATACCTATGGCTTTCCGCTGGACCTCACGGAAGATGTTCTGCGTGGGCGTGCCATGACCGTGGACACCGAAGGCTTCCATGCCGCCATGGCCCACCAGCGGCGCGAGGCGCGCAAGGCATGGGTCGGGTCCGGCGAAACGGCAACGGAAACCCTGTGGTTCGAACTGAAAGACCAGCACGGCGCCACCGAATTTCTGGGCTATGACACCACACAGGCCGAGGGACTGATCACCGCCCTGGTGGCGGAGGGAAAGCCGGTTGCACGGGCCGGGGCGGGAACGGAAGTTTTCCTGCTCGCAAGCCAGACGCCGTTCTATGGCGAATCCGGCGGCCAGATGGGCGATGGGGGAGTCATCACCGTGCCCGGCACGGGACGGGTCGTGGTCCGTGACACGCTGAAAAAGCTGGGGCTTTTGCACGTGCATGTCGGTACGGTGGCGGAAGGGGAGATCGCAGTGGGCGATGCGGCCCATTTCGCCGTCGATGACACGCGCCGCGCGGGTTTGTGTGCGCACCATTCGGCCACCCACCTGTTGCACGCGGCCCTGCAACAGGTGTTGGGGCGCCATGTCACCCAGAAAGGATCCCTTGTCGCCCCGGACCGGCTTCGTTTCGACATCAGCTATCCCAAGGCCGTGGACGCCGCGGCAATTCGGGCCGTCGAATCCCTCGTCAATCAGAAAATCCGGGCCAATCTTCCCGTCACGACCCGCCTGATGGAACCGGAAGCGGCCATCGCGGCCGGGGCCATGGCCCTGTTCGGCGAAAAGTACGGGACACAGGCGCGGGTCGTCGCCATGGGCGCACAGGACGTGTTCTCGAGGGAACTGTGCGGGGGAACCCATGTCCGCCGCACTGGTGATCTTGGTTTGTTTCATATCGTTGCCGAAAGCGCGGTCGCCGCCGGGGTGCGGCGGATCGAGGCGGTGACGGGGCCGGACGCCGAAAACCGCCTCGCCGGACAGGCTGCCTGGCTGATCCAGGCCGCCGAAGCCCTGAAGGTCATGCCGGCCGATGTCCCGGCCCGGGTGGCTGCCCTGATCGACGACCGGCGCCGTCTGGAGCGGGAAGTGGCCGAGTTGCGCCGCAAGCTGGCCCTTGGCGGCGGTCCACCCGAGGAAACCATGAAACAGGTTGGCGGTATCGCCTTCATCGCCCGGAACCTGACCGATGTGCCGGTGCGGGAGATGAAAAGCCTCGCCGATACCCTGAAACAACAGATTCGATCGGGTGTGGTGGCCCTGGTGAGCGGCGGCGACGGTAAGGCCTCCGTGGTGGTGGGGGTTACCGAGGATTTGACCGGGGCCATCAACGCCATTGATCTCGCGCGCGCCGGGGCCGAGGCCGTGGGCGGCACGGGAGGGGGGGGGCGCCGCGACCTTGCCCAAGCGGGCGGCCCCGATGGCGCCTCCGCACCGGCCGCCTTGCAGGCCATCGAACGGCTTCTGGCGAAATAAAGGAAGGGCGCTTCCTAAAGCCCTCCCCACCTCAAGGGGAAGGGAGAAAGGGGATCCGGGAGGTGCCTGAAAGGAAATCCGTGGGGCGTGTAGCCCTTGACATAACGGTCACGCCACGCCTTATGTTTCTTGAAAGCCACACGCGAATCGACTTTTCTCCAGGAAGTGGCACGAGACGGAAAATAGGGAGGTCCGCCAATGTACGTTGCAACCATTCTCAAGGAAAAGGGCAGTCATGTCGTCACCAGTGGTGTCAACGACAGCGTTCGGCACGTCGTGCGTCTGTTGACGGAATACCGGATCGGGGCGGCGGTCGTGTTGGATGAAGGCGGTGGTGTGGCAGGTATTTTTTCCGAACGGGACATCGTGCGCGGCTTGAGGGAACATGGATCGCGCATGCTGGACTTGCCGGTGCAGGCCCTGATGACAAGCGAGGTTGTGACGTGCACGTTGAAGGACAGCATCACCTCGGTGATGGAATTGATGACCCGCCGCCGTTTTCGGCATGTCCCGGTGGTGGAAGATGGCGCGTTGGTTGGAATCATCAGCATCGGCGACGTGGTGAAGAACCGTTTGGCCGAGTGTACGCTGGAAGTTGATTCCCTGAAGGAATATGTCTCGACATCACGTTAAAGAGCAAGGCCTGTGTTCTCAAAGCCCTTGAAACAAGGGAAGGAATAAGGAATCGCGCGCCCACCAAGGCCAGGGTGGGCGCGGCGCGGTGATATCCCGTCTAGCCGGGGGAGCGCAAGGGCGTGGTTCTCTCCGGCGACATGGGCGCATCCGTATTTCAACGGCACTTCCTATGGCAGGAACTGTTCCATCAGGATTCGTTCTTCCAGGTTATGCTCCCGATCGAACAACAAGGTCATGACGATGCCCCGGTCCTCGCGCACGTGAACGGCGGTGACCTGCCGCACTTCGGTATAGTCGGCAACGGCGCTGACGGGGCGCTTCTGAGGCTCACGGATTTCAAAGTCGATGGCAACAGTATGGGGCAGTAACGCCCCAAGCCAGCGCCGCGGCCGGAAGGCGCTGATGGGCGTCAGACCCAAAAGATTGGCCCCCAAAGGCAAAATGGCGCCGTGGGCGGAAAGGTTATACGCCGTGCTGCCGGCCGGAGTGCACACCAGCACACCATCGCAGATCAGTTCTTCCAGCCGGACCCTGCGGTCGATCAGCACCCGGATCTTGGCCGCCTGACGGCTTTCCCGCAACAGCGAAACCTCGTTGATGGCAAGGGCCTCCATCACCTCGCCATTGACGCGGCGGACGGCCATGCGCAACGGATGCAGCTGAACCGGTTCGGCCCGGGCCAAGCGTTCAGGCAGTCCGTCTTCGTGAAAGCTGTTCATGAGGAACCCCACCGTACCACGGTTCATGCCGAAAATGGGCACGTGGCGGTAAAGATAACGGTGCAGCATCTCGAGCATGAAGCCATCGCCGCCCAGGGCGACGATGATATCGGCCTGCTCCGGCGGGACGTGCTCGTAGTGGTTTTGCAGACGTTGCAGAGCGTCTTGCGCGAGGGGACCATCTGCGGCCACGAATGCGAGCTTGCCAACCACCTTCTCTCTCCCGTCCACGTCGAAACCGAGACCGCGGCGACGCGCGCCCTAGCGTTCCCCCAACGGCGTCACCCGCACGACGGTAATCTGGTTGCGTTGGCGGCGCACGATTTCGAACCGGAATCCGTGGAAAAGAAAAATCTGACCGGCGTCCGGGATGCAGCGGGCCTCGTGCAACACCAGACCGGCCAGGGTGGTGGCTTCCTCATCGGGCAGGTTCCAGTCAAATTGCCGGTTCAAATCCCGCAAGGTGACATTGCCCCGGATCACATAGGACCCATCGGCCTGTGCCCGCACGCCGGCGACAGCGATGTCGTGTTCATCGGTAATATCGCCAACGATTTCCTCAAGGATATCCTCAAGCGTGATCACCCCGAGAATGCTTCCGTATTCATCCACGACCATCGCGAAATGCTCGTGCCGTTCGCGAAAGGCCTGCAACTGATCCCGCAAAGTCGTTGTGTCGGGCACGAACCACGGGCTGCCCGCGACCGTTGCCACATCGAGCTGGTCAAGATCGCCCTGATAGGTCCGCACCGCCCGCAGCAGGGCCTTGACATGCAGAACGCCGATGATGTTGTCGGGCCTGCCGCGCCACAGGGGCAGGCGGGTATAGGGGCTGGTCAGAACCTGTTCGACCACCTCCGCCGGCGGCTGGTCGGCGTTGATGGAAACCATCTGGCCCCGGTGGGTCATGACCTCATCCACCGTCACTTCGGCAAGATCGAGGACGCTGCGCAGCATATCGCGTTCGTCGCGGATCTCATGACCGCTGTGCAAATCGATGGCTCCCCGCAGTTCGGCTAGTCGCAAGGCAGGGTCCCCTTCGGGTGTTTTGTCAATGCCAAACACTTTCAGTATGACGGCGACGATCCCATGCACCAGGGTGACGGCGGGCTTCAGAATGATCACCATGACATGGGCAAGGGGTGCAATGGCAAGGGCTGTGCGGCCTGAGTTGCGCAGGGCGAAGGTCTTGGGCAGAATTTCGGCCAGAATGACGATCACCAGGGTCATGACCAGGGTGGCGTAGGCAATGCCGGCCTCGCCGAACAGGGTGATCAAAACGCTGGTGGCAAGCGCCGAAGACAAAATGTTGACGAGATTGTTGCCGATCAGGATGGCGCCGATCAACTGCTCGCGGGTGGCCAACAGGCGGTTGACGTGCGCCGCACGGGCGTTACCCTGGCGGGCGAGTTGATGCATCAGGGGTCGACTGTGGGCAGTCAGGGCGGTTTCGGCGCCGGAAAAAAAGGCCGACAGCACCAAAAGAAACACAACAAGAATCAATATGACCGCAAGTTTCATGGCCGTCATCCCCATCCCCCCGGGACTGAGGATGAGGTGCTCATGTGTCCCCCCCGTGAGCCTGTCGCCGATTCGGCCAGCACCGCCCGCACCGCGTCCGCCGCCACCGCACGGTCAAGGAACGCCTGGCCGATGCCGCGGGCCAGAACGAACGTCAGATGTCCTTCCTGGACCTTTTTGTCCCGGGTCATATGCTCCAGCAGACGATCTGGTGACAGCACGCGCCCCGCCGCCGCCTCGCGCAGGGTTACCGGCAATCCCGTCGCCGCCAAGTGGCGGCGCAGGCGCACGGATTCCTCCGGCGGGCACACGCCCAGCCGCACCGACAAGGCAAACGCAAGCACCATGCCGACCGCCACCGCCTCGCCATGCAGGACATCGGAGCAAAATCCCGTTTCGGCTTCAAGTGCATGGCCAAAGGTGTGCCCAAGGTTGAGCATGGCGCGGGGACCATCCTCTCGTTCATCGGCCACGACGACCCGTGCCTTGGCGGCACAGCTTGTCCGCACGGCATGGCGGCGGGCCGCCCCATCCCCTGCCAGGACCCGCGCGCCGTTTTCTTCAAGCCAAGTGAAAAAGGCGGGGTCGTCGATGCAGCCGTATTTGACCACCTCGGCATAGCCGGCCCGGATCTCACGAAGGGGCAGGGTCTCAAGGGTGGCGGTATCGGCCACCACCAGACGCGGCTGATGGAAGGCCCCGACGAGATTTTTCCCATGCGCGGTGTCGATACCGGTTTTCCCCCCCACCGCGCTATCGACCTGAGAGAGAAGAGTGGTTGGGATTTGCACGAAATCGACTCCGCGCAACACGATAGCCGCGGCAAAACCGGTCAGGTCCCCGATGACTCCTCCTCCCAGGGCGACCAGAGTCGTGCGGCGCTCGCACCGGGCGGTCAACAGACGCTCGACAAGCTGTTCCAGAAACGGGAAACTTTTGGTCTGTTCGCCAGCAGGCAGCACGATGGCCTCGGCGGAGATGCCGGCGGCGGCAAGGGCGGTGTGCAGACGGTTCAGATAAAGCGGCGCCACGTGGGAATCACTGACCACGATCACCCGCGGCTGGCGCAACACAGGCACCATCAGCGCCCCCGCCCGGTCAAGCACGTTGGCGCCGATATGGATGTCATAGCGGCGGGGACCGAGTTCAACCGTCAGGCACTCCTCCTCCGCAGGAGGGGCCACGCCGCTGGAGGGGGAAAAGCTCATGATTCCGGGTCCGGAAACACAATGCCGAGATGGCGTCCCAGGGCGACCACCACGTATTCCACCATCGCCTCGCGCGGTCCGTCGGTGGATTCGACGGTGATATCGGCCATAGAATACACCGGGTAACGCTCGTCGATCAAGCGGGTCAAGACCCCTTGCGGATCATCGCCGTGCAGAAGGGGACGGTGGGTGCGCCCCGCGGTGCGGCTCGCCAGAACGTCAAGATCGGCCTTGAGCCATACCGACACGGCCCGGTCCTTGACGAGACTCCGGGTTTGCGGGTCCATGAAGGCGCCGCCGCCGGCGGCCAGCACACAGATCGGGCCGGTCAGCAGGCGGGCCATGACCCGCCGTTCGCCGTCGCGGAAGGCCGTCTCGCCATAGCGGGCGAAGAATGAGGCGATGGTACAGCCGGCGGCAGCCTCGATTTCGGCATCGGCGTCAACGAAAGGCACCCGTAGACGGGTGGCGAGTCGCCGTCCGATGGTACTTTTGCCGGCGCCCATCAGGCCAACCATGACCACGGTTCGTGGCATGGATATCGCTTTCGCTTCCTCTTTGTGTCTGTTTTCGCTGTCTGCACGCATTCAAACCCTCCTGAACGCCCCCTCTGTCCTTCATTCCGTTTCATTGTAACGGAAGCGATATACGGGTAGACTGCTTCCGGTTTCTGTTGATGGGGGACGCCCTGCTTTGTGCTTGTAGCGAGGGATGTCGTTCCTGTCCAGAGTCGACCGTATCGCGCCGAAGAGGTTGTGACCAAAATGCAGCGTCTTTCACGGATTCTTGTCGTGCTGATCCTTGCCATTCTGCTGGGGGCGATCGGCTTTCTGGCGACCTGGGACATACCCCCACCGACGGCCAGGGTGGAAAAGGCGATTCCTTATGAGCGGTTCACCAGCAAATAGCCGCACCGGGCAGGGCGGCCAAAAAACGGGCGTGCCGGGCACAAGATTCCTGCTTGTGCCAGGGGTCTGTGCCGTGGTGTTCGCGGTGGCGTTCGCCTCCGCTCTCCGGGCGCAGTCTCCTCCCCGCCACCCGGTCTCCCTGGTGCCTGAATGGAACGAGTCGCAACCGGCCGGTCCGGATGTTCCGGAAGGGGGAAAGCGTGCGGCGCCGGTGCGCCTGTTCCCCCCTGGAACGTCGGCACCGCCCGATCTGGTGCTCCCCCCCCGGGGAAACGCCACGGTCGTGATTGGCGAAGGGCGGCCGGCCGTGGAAGTGCACGAAGGTGCGGCACCGGTGGCGGTCCCGGGCGCAGGCCAGGGCGCAGGGGTAACGGCGCGCCCGCGGCCCCTGCTGCCGCCGGTTGAGCATGTGCGGATGGAGGCCCTGGCCGCCATCGACCCTGAGGGTCTTGGGATTCTCGGGCCTGAACAGGGTGGATTCGGTCCGGCCCTGTGGGGGGGCAGTTCGCGCGCCGTCGTGCGCCTTGGCCTTGCGCATCTTCCGGTCGATACGCCGTCGCGGGCGGTACACAGTCTGACGCGCCGTTTGCTGGTCACGGCGGCCATGCCCCCTTCCCGGGATCCGCGCGAGGAGCGCCACCCCTCCGATTCTCTGCTGTCGTTGCGGCTGGAGAAACTGGCCGCCCTGGGAGAGGGGGACGACGTCATATCCATCGCCGCAAGAATACCCCCTTCGGCGGTTGGGGAACGCATCGCCCGGGTACGGGTTGAAAGCCGGCTTCTCGGCGGTGACGAGGCGGGGGCCTGTTCCGAAATGGCTGCCGCCAATCGTCTTTACGCGGATATGTTCTGGCGCAAGGGGGCCATCTTCTGCCAGGTGATCGCAGGCAACCGCGACGGGGCGTTCATCGGCCTTGATCTTTTGCGCGAGCAGGGGCACGACGACCCCCT
Source organism: Rhodospirillaceae bacterium (assembly GCA_009773045.1). Lineage (GTDB taxonomy): Bacteria > Pseudomonadota > Alphaproteobacteria > Rhodospirillales > Rhodospirillaceae > WOUV01. Next base: position 14,482 of record WOUV01000008.1, read on the forward strand.
GTTCCGGGCCGGGATCGATGCCCTGTTGGGCCTGCGCGCGCTGTCCCTGAAAACGGCGGGCGGGATGACGCCTTTGCACCTTGCGGTTCTGCGCCGCACCGGCAAGCCGTTGCCCAAGGATGTGACGAAAACCGACAGGGCACCGATGGTGCGGGGACTAGCCCGGATGGCCTCCCTGGAACCTGAAAGTCGCCTGCTTCTGGCTGAACGGGCCGAGGCCATGGGCGTTTTGGAAACGGCCGCCCTTGAAGAACTGTATCGCTCATTTGCCACCACGGAAATGGGCAAGATACCCGATGATATCACCGATACCGGCGTGCACGGGCGGGCTGCTCTCTATCAACTGGCCATGGCCGTCCCCGAGGGTGAGGGTCAGGCCGGCATCATCGCCCGCGCCCTAGCCTTGGCTGCCCAAGGCGATACACGACAGGAGGGACGGAGCGGGAAGGTCATGGCCGCGGCGCGTCTTTATCAGCCCATGGTGGCCCGGATGCCTCCGACTCCTGGCCTTGTCTGGTTCGCCGAACAGGCGGCGCGGGTTCTGCTGGTCACCGGAAGCATCCGACAGGACGCAGAGTGGCAGGGCTTGGCGCAACGCCATGCTCTTGCGGGAGACACCGCCGCGGGACAGCGGCTATGGCCGTTCGCACGGCTTGCGGCAGGCCAATCCGGCCCATGGTCGGCGGCGGCCCTGGCCGCATGGCGCGCCGTGCAAACGGACACGAGTCGTTTGCGTGAACGCAGCCTACTGTTGACGATTCTCCTTGATGCCGCAGGCCCCCCCATTGGTACAGAGGACTGGATGCGACTCGTGGAAGACGGCTTTGGTCCTCGCGAGGTCCGTTTACCGGATGTGTCGGTATGGCTTGGGCTTGCGCGGGCGGCCGAAGGGGGACGGGTCGGCGAAACCGTGCTCTTTGCCCTGCTGGCTTTGGGGGGCGACACCCCGGCCATGGTCGATCCCCTTGTGCTGCATCATGTGATGACCGCGCTGAGAAAGGTCGGGTTGGTAGAAGAGGCGCGGAGTCTCGCCATGGAAGCCCTGGCCGGCGCAGGGTGAAAGGGAGGGACCCCCTCCTCGACATTTTTCCATGCGCACACTGTATGATCGTTGTATGATCGTTCAATGGAGACACAGTTTGAACGTGCGGAGTCCCTATCCTGTTGCAACGATCGCGGAAGGGACTGGACTTTTGATTATGACACGGTATCATACCCATGGGCATCAGTCTTGACTGACGCTTGTGGCGGGCGCACCGAGTGGTGGATAAGCCGTGGGTGATCGAGAGATCGCCCTGACGATCACGGCCCGAGGGGATACGATGCGGGCGGTTCCTTCCGCGTGAGGACACACAGACCACTCCATGACTCAAGACCTGTCCCCGATCGATTCGTTGGCCCAGGGCGGCCTCTCCCCGGCCGGAGGAGAAATGCTTTTCATTCTGGTGGCGATTGTTCTTCTAGGGGGAATCGCCGCTTTGCTGTTCGTGGCGGTGCGACAGGGGCGGATGCTGCGGGTCCTGGTCGAAGACATCCATCACGACCTGATTTCGTTCAAAAGCACAGCCGACATGAATTCGGATTCTTGACGGCACGCTGGCGGAAATACGCGCCATGATCCATAGCCAGGGCGCTGCCTTGGAACGTTATCAGATGGACATGGGGGCGCTGCGGGACCTTCTGGCCGACAGGGAAAAGTCTGGGACCCCCCTCCCCCCGCGCACGTTCTTGGTAAACCGCTCCTCGACCCCCCCAAACCGCCGACCCCTGTCGTTTCCTCCTCGCAGCCCCCCCTTCCTCGGTCTGTGGCGATAACCTCCCCGGCGGTCACGGGGGGGAGAACGGAAGGCGGGTGCAGGCCAGCCGAAGGGTGGCCGTTACGGTTCCCGGCCAGAACGGCGGAGGATCCACCGCGGGAACATCTGGGGAAACGGGAGATGTCGTCCCATTGACCCGTCTTGCGGTACGGCAATGATTCCCGGAATCCCTTCATCCCTTTGAGCCTCGATCGTCGGGGCTTCCTGCAATCGCCCGCGGCCCTTTCGCCATTCGGCGCGCCGCGGCGACCCCATGGGCGTCAGTCAAGACCGATGTTCATGGGGGAATCGGCCTTGATCGTGATGAATCGGGGCGCAACCGTTCTGAATCCTTGAAGCGCGAGTCGTTCTGCAAAGGGATAGGGTTCTGATCCTCCCTTCCCCACACTTCATCCTTTGCGCCGTCGGACAGTATGGCAAGAGAAGAGGGTGGAAAGATTTTAGAAGGCTCCGAACGACAAATGGAAGCATTCCATTCTTTTGGGCACTTCCCAGAAGCACAAGACTTTCTTTTCTTTAGACCATTTCTAAACGCAGGAATGAATGAAAATGTGTCCTTCCGGTCGTGGAAAGGGCTGGTATCCAGGTTCGGGAAAAATGGAATGTTTCGGGCAAGATCTGCAAAAGCTGCTTGCTTTTGGTCAAATTCTCCATAACCTTGTTACAATCATTTGAATGTAAATGTGCAAGGGTATGGACGGAAATCGGTTTCCCTCCTGATTATCGGAGCAGACCGCCGCACAGGGGTTTCCCGTGTTTTCCGCCGCGCCCGACGAGCGCTCCGTGTCAAGACGCCTGCTGTTGAGACACAGGGCGGGTGGGAGTTTGTCTTTGCGTTAAGGAATCGCCATGACCGTACAATTTGCAACTGTCCATGCGCCAGCGACGCAGGTCCATCACTGGGAAGTTTCCGTCGCTCCCATGGCGTTAGTATTTGGTGTGTTCTTCCTGTTACCGCTGGGCTTTTCGGCCTATTTTGTTTACGAGAGCCTTTTGTTAACGGCGGTGCTGGCCGGCATTGGAGTGCCGCTGGTGCTGTTCGGGGTGTCGAAATGGGTGGCGGAAGGGCTGGTCTACCGGCCCCTGAAAGAAGGGTTGGCCTCTTCGGCGGGGCTGCCGATTTTCATCGTTTCGGAAATCTGCATTTTTCTTTCGTTGTTCGCCACGTACTGGACCTTGCGGTTGGGTGCGGATGTCTGGCCGCCGGCGGGCACGCCGGAAATGCCGGTGGTGCTGCCGCTCCTCATGACCGTGCTTCTCGTGTCCTCGTCGGTGACGATTCATATCGCCGAGCATAAACTCGACCACAAGGACATGGGGGGCTTTCGCACGTGGCTTTTGTACACGCTCGTCCTGGGGGGGGCGTTCCTGGGGTGTACGATTTATGAATACAGCCATCTGGTGCACGGAAATTTCGTGCCGGGCACCAATGCCTTCAGCACGGCGTTCTTCTCCATTACCGACTTTCATGCCTCGCACGTTCTGATTGGATTGCTTGCCTTTGTCGCTGTCCTGGTGCCGGCGCTTGGCGGACGGACCAACACATATTTCGCGCAGGCAACATCCATCTATTGGCATTTCGTTGACATCGTCTGGTTCTTCGTCGTTTCCCAGATTTACTTCTGGTAAGACGACCCATGAAACGGCTGATGGTTGCCATCGTGGGCCTTGTTTTAGGGCTTGGTGTCGTTGTCACGACGGCGGCGGCACAATACAAGCGTGAACCTGAGTCAGAAATCGATCCCTCCTTGTTCAGTATTGACGAGAAGCGCTTTCTGGGGGTTCGTGTGGACCGCTCGCTCTCCCTTTTGGACGAGCGTGGGCAGCCCTTCACCCTGGGGGAAAAAATGGGGCAGCCTCTGGTGATGGTGCTGTCCTATTACCAGTGCGATGGCACCTGTTCTGTGGTGAATGCCGACCTGAAGCACCTTGTGGAGGACCTGGAACGTCTGCGCCTTGGCGAGGACTTTCGGGTCGTCACCATCAGCTTCGATACGCATGATACCTTGGAAACGGTGGCGAAGTTCCGCAAGCAGCTTGGTTTGCCGGCGGCGTGGGATATGGCGTGGACCTTTTCCCTGGCCGTCGGGACCGAAGGGCTGAAGCGGATGACCACAGCATCGGTTTCAAATACTTTTGGTCACCGCGTGATCGCACGTTTTTCCACTATAGCGTGTTCGTGGTGCTGTCACCAGAGGGCCGAGTGGTTCGATTTCTGTACAGTTTGAACAGCAAGGCCCAGGATCTCGAACTGGCCCTGATCGAAGCGCGACAGGGCACGGTGGGGACACCGGCCGAGCTTGTCACCTTTGCCGTAAGTCTCTGTTATAGCTACAACTACAAAGAGGGGATGTATACCGTTAATATTCCCCTGTTTGTTGCCATAGGCGCGCTGCTGTTCGGCGTTGTCACGTTGTCCGTCTCGGTACTGTTCTACCGCAGGCGCAGAAGGAAGGAGGGGACTGCATGAAAGGCATGAAAAGAGTGAAAAGGACGCTGGTAGGCGCAGGCGCGCTGCTGGCTGCCGGGACGACGGCCGGGGCGGCGCAAACCGATCCGGCGGTCGGGTGGGACCATCTGTGGTCGGAAGTGCTGATCGACATCACCGTGATCGGGGTGGTCTTCGGCGTCGCCGCCCTGTGGATGCTGTTCAAATATCGGGCGCGATCGCCCGCCGACGTTGGTCGTGGACCGAAGCTTTCCGGGACTCAGGCCGTGGCGTGGGCGTTGATTCCGGCCGCCATTTTCATGGCCGATGACTTTTTTCTCTCCGCCAAAGGGTGGACTTTGTGGAATGTCTATCGCAAGGTGCCGGCCAATGCCCTGGAGATTCGAGTCACCGGCCGCATGTGGATGTGGGAATTTGATTATGGCGAGGGCGTCGTCGTCAGCGCGGCACCCAATTCAGAGGAAACGGTCAAGGTGCCGGCGGACCGGCCCGTGGTGTTGCGCATGACCGGCGAGGACGTGGTGCATTCGTTCTTCATGCCGGCGTATCGGGTCAAGGAAGACGTGATGCCGGGCCGGGTGACATACTTGTGGTTCCTGCCACGGCAAGGCACGACGGTGGCTACCTGCACCGAATTTTGTGGCACCGAGCACAGCAACATGAACACCAAGATCGAAGCGATTCCCGAAGCCGCGTTCGAGGCGTGGCTCGCGAATCAAAAGAAGGCGGCCCAAACGACCGCCACCAGTGATCACAAGGCGTAAGGGGGCACAATGGCGACCGTGACAGCCGTTCACCATTCGGAAGGTTTCAACCTGAAGGAATGGATTTTTACGACCGATCACAAACGGATCGGCATTCTTTATCTGATTGGCTCCATCGCCGCTTTCGTCGTGGCGGGTATGATGGGATTGCTGATTCGTCTGGAGCAGATGGAGCCGGGTGCCCAGATTGTCACGACCGGAAGCCAGTATAATAGCTGGTTATACTTTCATGGGGCAGCCATGATTCTGGCGTTTCTGATTCCCGGCCTGACGGGATTCTTCGCCAATTACTTCCTGCCACTGATGATCGGCGCGAAGGACGTCGCCTTTCCCCGCATCAATGCCTTCAGCGTCTGGCTGTTCTGGGTCGCGATCGTGCTGGCGCTTCTGGGATTCGTCGTGCCGGACTCGCCCGATATCATGTGGACGGGCTATCCCCCCTATTCGCTCAAGACCACCGGCAATACGGCTTTTTATGTGTTTACCATCCATCTGCTCGGCTTTCCGTCGATTCTGGGCGCCGTCAATTTCATGGTGACGGTCATCTACCTGCGGGCGCCGGGCATGGGGTGGAATCAGATCAACATCTTCGTATGGACAACGGTTGCGGCGTTTGTGATCCAGCTCATTTTCATCCCCGTACTGGCTGCGGCCGTGACCATGCTGCTGTTCGAGCATTTCTTTGATACATCCCAGGGGGGGACGTGTTGCTGTACCAGAACCTGTTCTGGTTCTACTCCCATCCCGCGGTATACGTGATCTTGCTGCCTGATGTTGGCATTCTGTTCGATATTATCGCCACCATAGGCAAGAACCGGGTGTTTAATTACAAGGCCTGCGTCTATGGCGGCATCTGGGGGGTGGTTCTTCTGGCCGGCGAGGTGTGGGTGCATCATCTGTATGTGGCCGGTATGCCAGACTGGCTGCGGATTGGGCAAATGGTCACCACCTTGTTGATCTCC
>WOUV01000009.1 GCA_009773045.1 Rhodospirillaceae bacterium
CCCGATATCATCGCCGCGCTACGGGACGACGGGCGACCAGGCATTTTCTTCTCCGCCCACATTGGCAACTGGGAACTGGCCTCGGTGTTTACCCTCCGTCACGGGCTGCCGTTCGCGGTGTTCTATCGGGCGCCCAACAATCCACTGGTCGAGAGACTCTATCGCCACCAAATCCACGGGGCCGGGGGAGTACGGCTGCTGGCCAAGGGCAGCAAAGGAGCTCGCGAGGCGCTGGCGATTCTGAAACAGGGCGGCCATCTGGGCATGCTGGTCGATCAGAAGATGAACGATGGTATTCCCGTGCCCTTTTTCGGGCGCGATGCCATGACGGCCCCGGCCCTCGCCCAGTTCGCCCATCGTTATGACTGTCCCGTGGTGCCAATCCGGATCATCAGGATCAAAGGCGCCCACTTTAAACTTGCGATAGATCCGCCCCTTGTCCTGCCGGCAACCGGCGATAAACACGCCGATGTGATTGAGACGATGCGGCGTGTCAATGCGTGCCTTGAGGGATGGATTCGCGAAACGCCCGAACAGTGGCTGTGGGTCCACCGTCGCTGGCCGGAGCATGGCCCCAGGCCATAGACGAGGGGGCGCCGGGGGAGGCCGTGGTGCTTCCCCCGTAACAAAAAGCACAACGTGGGGGGAGGCGCGGCCTCCCCCCACACCCCCTTGATTCTATTTGCCGATTCCCTTGGTGAAGATCCACAGGCCGGTGAAGGCAATCACCGTACCAACGATCAGCAGGGGCAACCGATAGGCCTCGGCGAACCGTCCGCTGGGCAAACGGGGCAGCCCGCAACCCGATAAAACACACGCGACGACATTACCGCAACAGGGCTACAAAAACCGCGGCAAAGATCGCCGAGGTAATAACCCCCGAGATACTCGCTCCCAATGCGTGGGGCATGATCAGCACATCCGGCCGGGCGGCCGAGACCACCTTCTGCGCCACCTTCGCGGTGGTGGGCACGCAACTGACCGCGGCGATACCAATCACGGGGTTATACTTGCCGCCGGTAGCGAAATACAGAACATAGCCCCCCATCAGCCCGCCAATGGCCGAAATGGTCAATGCGAAGATGCCAAGCAGCAACAACTTGAGAACTATCGGATTCAGCAGAGTATTCGCCTCGCACAGTACGCCCAGCACCAGCCCCAGGAAGAACGTGGCCCCGTACAGAAACGTCTTGTCAAACAGCTCGATGAAATGGGTCAACCCGCTCTCGCGCACGGCAACCCCAACGAACAGGGACAGGAACAACGGCGCCGCCACCGGGAACAACAGGCACAACACCGCACAACTCACAACCGCGAACAAAAGCTTATCACTTGCCAAGATGGTCCGCGTTTTCTCGAATGGCATGGGACAAGCCCGCAGACGATGCGGAACCAACGCCTTGATCAGGAATGGATACCCGCCATAGGTCAACCCCAGATAGAGATACCCCACCACGGTGATCGGCACGAACAAATGCTTGGCGAGAATCAGGGAAGCGAACAGCACCATGGGACCATCGGCGCCGCCGATCATGGCCACCGCCGCGGCCTCCCTTTCGGTAAGGCCAAGCCACACCGCGAAGGGAAACGTGAGCGCGGTACCGAGTTCGCCGCAAATGGCCAGAAACATGCTTTGAAATGGACGGGCCATAACGAAACCCACGTCCAGCAACACCCCGATTCCCATGAACACCAGACAGGCGATCAGACCGTTGCTGAAGGTGAGTGTATACACCGGCTGGAGAAAATCAATCTGTAGAATATTCATCACGTCGATGGTATTTGCGGTGTTAATATGATGGGCCGCATCGACCGTCGCCCCCGTCGGCACCTGTTGGCCGCCGGCCAGGGGATCAATGAACAGAGTGCCCAGCTTGCCGCCTTCAAAAGCCAACACCCCCGCATTGACCGCTGTCATGCCCAGCCCCATGGGAATCATCAGCAGCGGTTCAAGAACCTCCTTCCGGCCCAGATAGATCAGCAGCATGCCCAGGAAAATCAGGAAAACGCGGCTGAACATCATGGTCGGCTCAGACCCGACAAGTGTTGCCACCCCCTGAAAAATAGCGTGCTCTCCCGTGAAAAAACTGACCGATTCCATGTCTCTCGACCCCCCTTGCAGATCTCAACCGATGGAAATCAGGGCCTGGCCGGAATCGACCGCATCCCCTGGCGTGATATGAACGGCGCTGACCTTGCCCGTGATGTTCGAGAAGACATTGGTCTTCATTTTCATGGCTTCGAGCACGACCACGAGATCACCTTCGTTGACCGCCTGCCCGACCGTCACCTTGACCTCCTTCACCACGCCCCCGAGCGGACTTGGGATATCGCCGGCCCCAGCGCTTTTGGCAGCGGGTGCCACGGCTGCGGGGGCCAATGCAACGGGCGCAACCATCGCCACAATGGCGGTGGGAGTCACGGTGGGAACAACCGCCGGAGCGCTTCCGTCCGTTACATCCTCGACACTTACGGAATACGGTTTGCCATCAACAGTAATCTTGAACTTCTTCAACATGGATTCGGTCCCTTACGTTCGATTCGAGTTTCCTGGCCTGGTTCGACTTCATCGCAGGCTTGTCGCCTTGGTGGGGGGGCGTCGGGTCACGACATGGGAGGTCTGGTGTACCAGACGACCGCTCGCCGTCCACAAGGCGCTTCGCCCGCCCCCTTCTTCGATCCGCACGATTCGTGCACCGCTGCCCATGGTCGCGGCAACGGCGGCGGCGATGACGGCAATGACCGCTTCATCGCTTCTGGCGGCGGGAACGGTACCCGCCGGTACCGATGACGGTTTCAGCGCGTTTTGCGCCTTCGCTGCCTGCATGCCGGAGAGCGCCGATGTCATCAGCTTGATCAGCACGGCAACGGCCAGCGACACGACGGCCGTCAGGCCATAGGCGAAAAACATTTTGGCAATGGTTGACATGTTCTTGTTTTTCCCCTGCACCTTCAGGACGAGGCGCCCTTGCCCGTGGCCTTCTTCTGGTCAGCCTTGGCAAGAACGGCGGTCATGCCCTTGATCAACACGGCAACTCCCATCGACACGATGGCCGTCAGACCATAGGCAAAGAGCATTTTTCCGAGTGTCCCCATTATCTGGTTCCCCTTCCCCGGTCAGAGTGGAATGTTGCCGTGCTTCTTGGGGGGACGTATCGCCCGCTTGGTGAGAAGCTTGCGGAACGTCAATGCCAGGATGCCCCTTGTTTCGCTTGGCTCGATGACATCGGTGATATAGCCCTGCCCCGCGGCCACATAGGGGGAGGCGAACTCGCGCCGGTACTCGGCCGCCAGTTCGGCGGCTTTGGCGGCCCGGTCCTTGGTGGTCTCCGACAGCTCCTTGCGATAAAGGATGTTGACGGCCCCCTCCGCCCCCATGACGGCAATCTCGCCGCACGGCCACGACAGCACCACATCGGCGCCCATTTCCTGCGAGCACATGGCCAGATACGAACCGCCATACGCCTTGCGCAGAATCAGGGTGACCATCGGCACGGTGGAACCGGCATAGGCGAACAGCATCTTTGCGCCATGGCGGATGATGCCGCTCCGTTCCTGTTCGATGCCAGGCAGAAAGCCCGGAACATCCACGAGCGTCAGAATCGGAATATTGAAACAGTTGCAGAAGCGGATGAAACGAGCACCCTTGTCGGAGGCATCGATGTCAAGCGCCCCGGCCTTGAAGATCGAGTTGTTGGCGATAATACCGATGACCACGCCCTCGATCCGGGCGAAACAGGTGACGATGTTGGGGGCAAAGCTGGCATGGTTTTCAAGGAAGTCGCCGGAATCGACGATTCTCGCGATGATCTTGCGCACATCCATCGGCTCGTTCGACGCATCGGGAATCAACGTCTCCAGCGCCGGGTCCGGGGTCAGGGCGATGTTGGGAGTCGGCTGGTGTGGCGGGTCCTCGGCATTGTTGGACGGCAGATAGGACAAAAGTTTCTTGACGATGGCGATGGCGTGCTGGTCGTCATCGGCGACGAAATGCACGTTACCCGACACGGAGGCATGCATGGTGGCGCTACCCACCTCGTCCATGGAGCACTGACGCCCCGTCACCGCCTTGATGACTTCAGGCCCGGTGATGAACATGTGGGCGTTGTTTTTGGTCATGATGATGAAGTCCATCAGCGCCGGCGAATAGGATGCGCCGCCGGCACAAGGCCCCAGAATGACCGCGATTTGGGGAATGACGCCGGAGGCTTCGACGTTCTTGTAGAACACCTCGCCATAGCCCGACAGCGAATCAACGCCTTCCTGGATGCGGGCGCCGGCCGAATCCTTGAACGCCACCAGCGGACAGCCGACCTTCATGGCCAGATTCATCGCCTCGACAATTTTCTTGGCATGCATCTTGCCCAGCGCGCCGCCGGTGACCGTGAAATCCTGGCTGACCGCCGCCACCGGACGGCCATCGACGAAGCCGGTGCCCACCACCACGCCATCGCCCGGCAGAACCTTGTCCGCCATGCCGAAATGGCGGCAGGCATGTTTGATGTGCGCACCGATCTCCTGAAACGTATGCGCCTCGAACAACACCGCCAGCCGGTCCCGCGCGCTGAGGAGTCCTTTTTCGCGGCGTGCCTTGATTTTGTCCTCTCCGCCGCCGGCAAAGACTTGTTCGCGGCGCTGCCTCAAGGCTTCCATTAGCTTCGCAGAGATCGTCATCTTCCCATCTCATCCTTTCCGGTCGCGCGGCGGGAAATTTTCGCTCCATGCATCCTGAACATCAGGTTCTTCCCCGCCCGGGCATTAACACACAAAAAAACCACCTCCGGCCCGTTTCCGGGGAAATCCCCTCGCCACCCGGAGAGTCTGTCAAACACGCAATGCCACACGCACACCTTTCCGCCGCCAGATGCCGGCAGGCCGTCATGAACGGCATCATGTATGGCTTTGATCCTTGGGCGTGATCCTTTCCCCCCTATCCAGAACCCCCGCGCCGTTCTGATGCTTCAGACAACGGCTCCCCCCGCCGTGCCGACGTGCTGGCCGGGCGGATTGTGCCGCAAGACAGCGCCCCACGCCAACACCATTTTTGCTCAAGGGGAACGATTTTGCGCATTCAGATGCACAACGTCAGGCACGGGGGCTGCAAAACGGGATCTGTAAAAGAGGCCCCCCCGGAGACACCCATCACCGGTTCGCGGTACAATCATTACGGGGGCATTACGGGTTGCGGTGCGATTGATGAAACTCCAGTGCGGACACCACTGGAACACCCGGTGACGATCCATCGGACTCCCCGTTCGTCTCTGGCGGCGGCAGAACGGCGGGATCCAAAAGCAATTCGTTCAGCAGACTATCCAAACGGCGACAACAACCCGCAAGTTCCGTGCGCAGTCCTTGGGAGATCAGAGTGGTCATGGCGATTGTATCAACCGTTGCACGCAGATCCTGGGCGGAAGCCGCGAGGGATCCGAATTCCTCCATACAGCATGTGCGCATTTCGGCCCGCGCCCGTTCCATCGCGGTCAAAGTCCGGTCGAGTCGCACAGCCGCCGCGGTCACAAGGCCGGCCATGACCTGCACGGCCAGCCGCGGCCCCGGCGGAGCATCCTCCCAGCCCAGCAGACGGGCGCGCCGCCCGCCCGGTCCATGTTCACACACGACCGCCGGAGTCGGCATCTCCTGCGGCAAAGAAAACGGCAGCGTATTCTTCCCCACCCCAGGATCGTCCTTCCGTCCGGGCATGAGCAGAAGGGTCACCGGATGGCCCAAATGGGCGGAAAGAATCGTCGTTGCGAGATCGGCCAAAGAGGCGTGATCAGAGGCTTCCTCCAGCCGGCGTTCCCACGCTTCGACCTTCCCCGGCCCCAAGGCGCCGCCGGGATAAATGATCCGCGTGGCCAGATGGCCGGCCGGACGCACGACCAGGGCGGCAACGACCGCCGCCAGAAGCGTCGCGACCAGCACCACGGAGACGATGCCGCCCCCTCCCTCCGACACCAGCGCCGCAGCCACGCCTGCCGGCACCACGGCGGCCAGCACCACAAGGCCCGCCAGAAGGCTCCGGCGCGCCCACAGGTTGATCTCCATCGCGCGATAGCGCAGCACCCCATAAACCAGCACCACGGGACAGACCGGCAGCAGCACACTGGCCCATCTTCCCCCGGGGAATCCCGGCAAACCGCTGACGGCCATCAGACCGACCACCCCGGCCCCAGCGATTGCCATGCTCTCCCGGCGAAACAATCCCTGCCGGTCCTTCCGGCGTTGCAGACCCCGGAATAAAACTCCGTAGGCCACACCCAGCAGGACGACCGTTACCGCCACCACTCCCCATCCTTTACCTTGCGGCACGGGCGCAACGGTGGGCACGCCCTCAAGGTCAAGGTACACAAAGCCAGGCATAACCTCCAAGACCATGGCGGTCAGCATGGTCACGCCCGCCAGACCATAAAGACCAATCCTTCCGCGCCGACCCAAATCCTGGGCGGCCCAAAGGGTACAGAAATGCAGAAAAGCGGCCGCCGTCATGGGAACCGTGGCAAACATCAGACCAGCCAGTGGCGCCGTCCCCTCCGGCAGCCAAGCCGCCACGCCAAGCCCCCCTGTTCCAACGGCGAAGCCCGCAACTGTTGCGGCCAAAAGATTCGCTTTGCTTTCCTTGCGGCGCAGCAACAGCACGGCGAGAACACTGCTCACCGCCATGGCGGTTCCCACAGCCACGGTATAGGCGCTGATGAAGAACGGTTCCCACGCCATGCCCATGACAGCTTACCGTTGGAGAAAAACGAGTTCGTGACGATACCCCGACCGACGCTCGCAACACCATCTCTGACGGAAAGAACGTCTGTGCCGGGATTCCTTTCGTGGGGGTATCTGCCGCCCTCGCATCGGACAGAGGCCCCTGCGGACACATTTCTGGTTCGCGCAAATCGGTTTTTGTGTTGTTTCCAAAAGCCCCCTCTCCCTTAGGGGACGTCAGCATGGGACCGGAAAGCGAGGAAGTCAACACCCCTCTTGATACACGACGAGATCCGGAAACAGACAAAAAGAACATGAAGAGAACATTAAGGAAAGATTTCCCCTCCCCTGCGCGCCCTGCATGGTGTTATTGTATTGCGTTGGCAACGCGGCGATCATACCTTATTTCCCTGGACCTCTCTGGCACCGCAGAGGTGTCAGAGGAATCGAACATGAAGGAAAACATGTCCATTCTTGCCAGACGTCTTGCGGCGATCAAGCCCTCTCCCACCATCGCCATAACCCAGAAAGCCGCCGAACTGAAAGCAGCCGGCCGTGACATCATCGGTCTTGGCGCCGGCGAGCCTGATTTCGACACGCCCGAACACATCAAGATGGCGGCCAAGGTGGCCATCGATGCCGGCGAAACCAAATACACCGCCGTTGCCGGTACCCTCGCCCTGCGCAAGGCCATCTGCGCCAAATTCAGGCGCGAAAACGATCTTGAGTATACGCCCGACCAGATTACCGTCGGCTGCGGGGGCAAGCAGATCATTTTCAACGCCATCCTGGCCACGATCGACCCGGGCGATGAGGTCGTGGTCCCGGCGCCGTACTGGGTCAGTTATCCAGACATCGTTCACCTGGCCGGAGGGGTGCCGGTGATCGTGTCCTGCAGCGAGGAAAGCGATTTCAAGGTGCAGCCCTTGGAACTGGAAGCCGCCCTGACTCCGCGCACCAAGTGGCTGTTCCTCAACTCTCCCTCCAATCCCACCGGCAGCACCTATACGACGGACGAATTGAAGGCGCTGGCCGAAGTGCTGTTGCGTCACCCTGAGGTATGGGTTCTGAGCGATGACATTTATGAACACATCCTGTATGAGGGAACGTTTGCCACCATCGCCCAGGTCGAACCACGCCTACAGAACCGCACCCTGACGCTGAACGGTCTGTCGAAAGCCTATGCCATGACCGGCTGGCGGGTGGGATACGCCGGCGGCCCGGTTGCCTTGATCAAGGCGATGAACATGATTCAATCGCAGAGCACCACCCATACGTCCTCCATCAGCCAGGCTGCTTCGGTGGTGGCGCTGAACGGACCGGTGGATTTCCTGCCTGCGTGGCGGACCAGCTTCCTCGCCCGACGGGACCGGGTGGTCGCCCTTCTGAACGAGGCGCACGGCATTACCTGCCGCACTCCGACGGGCGCGTTTTATGTTTACCCCTCGTGCGCCGGCTGCATCGGAAAAACACCTCCGAATGGCACGAAGATGACCAGCGACAGCGCCTTCGTCACCGCCCTGCTGGAAACCGCGGGCGTTGCGGTGGTCCCGGGAGAAGCATTCGGTCTTTCTCCCTATTTCCGAATCTCCTATGCCACGTCCCTCACGGCCCTGGAGGAGGCCTGCCGGCGCATCCAGCGCTTCTGCGCAAGTCTGACATAAGATGAAAACCAGGGAAACCAGGGCGGGTGAGGGAAGCTGGCCTTCCCCACACCCCTACGTTTTGGGACGGCGAGGAACACAATGAACGGTCAGGGCAACGAACGCTACGATGCCACCTCGATCAAGGTGCTGAAAGGCCTCGATGCCGTCCGCAAACGGCCCGGCATGTATATCGGGGACACCGACGATGGCTCCGGCCTGCATCACATGGTCTATGAGGTGGTGGACAACGCCATCGATGAGGCCCTCGCCGGGTATTGCGACCGGATCGAGGTGGTGCTGAACGGCGACGGATCGGTGACCGTGCGGGACAACGGCCGCGGCATTCCCGTGGACATTCATCAGGAAGAAGGCGTTTCGGCGGCGGAAGTCATCATGACCCAGCTTCACGCCGGCGGCAAGTTCAACCAGGACTCGTATAAAGTTTCCGGCGGTTTGCATGGTGTGGGCGTCTCGGTGGTCAATGCCCTGTCGGAATGGCTGGAGGTGCATATCTGGCGTGACGGCTGCACGCACTGGATGCGGTTTTGCAATGGCGATCCCCAGGCGCCCTTGCGGGTGGTGGGGACGGACAAGGAGCGGCCGCACACCGGGACCGAGGTCACGTTCAAGGCCTCGCCCGTCATCTTCTCCCGGATCGATTATGATTGGAACACCCTGGAACACCGTTTGCGAGAACTGGCCTTTCTCAATCCCGGCGTGTTACTGGAGCTGATCGACGCCCGTCATGGCGAGGTGAAAAACCTTCTATTGCATTATGAAGGGGGGATTCAGGCGTTCGTTGCCTATCTCGACCGGGCCAAGACCCCCCTCCACACGCCCCCGGTTCTGCTGACGGGGGAACGGGACGGCGTCACGGTCGAAGCCGCCCTCCAGTGGACCGACAGCTATCACGAGACAAGCCTTTGCTTTACCAACAACATTCCACAGCGCGACGGCGGCACCCATCTTGCCGGTTTCCGCGCCGCCCTGACCCGTACCCTCAACCAGTACGCCACCGACAGCGGCTTGCTGAAAAAGGAAAAGGTACCACTTGCGGGCGAGGACATGCGGGAGGGGCTGACAAGCGTCCTGTCGATCAAGGTGCCCGACCCGAAATTCTCCTCCCAAACCAAAGATAAACTGGTCTCCTCCGAAGTACGCCCGGTAGTCGAGAACATTATTAGTGACAAACTTGCGGTGTGGCTTGAGGAGCACCCGAGCGAAGCCCGCCGGATCATCGGCAAGGTGATCGAGGCCGCCGCCGCCCGCGAGGCCGCCCGCCGCGCCCGTGAATTGACCCGCCGCAAGGGAGCGCTGGATATTTCCAACCTGCCGGGCAAGCTCGCCGATTGCCAGGAACGGGACCCGGCCATGGCCGAGTTGTTCATCGTCGAGGGCGACTCGGCTGGTGGTTCAGCCAAACAGGGCCGCGATCGCACCAACCAGGCCGTGCTGCCGCTGAAGGGTAAAATCCTGAACGTGGAGCGCGCCCGTTTCGACAAGATGTTGTCATCGGCCGAAATCGGCACCCTGATCACGGCCCTTGGCACCGGCATCGGCCGCGATGATTTCGACATCGGTAAGATCCGTTATCACAAGATCATCATCATGACCGATGCCGATGTGGATGGTTCCCACATCCGGACCCTTTTGTTGACGTTCTTTTTCCGCCAGATGCCCGGGATCATCGAAAAAGGGTTCCTGTACATCGCCCAGCCGCCTTTGTACCGGGCCAAACGCGGTCCCGCGGAGATGTATCTGAAAGATGACCGGGCGATGGAGGGCTATCTGATCGAAGCCGGCGTTGCCAACGGCATCCTGCGCCTGAACAATGGTCTGGACATCACGGGAGAGGCGCTCCGCGCCCTGGCCGAGCGGAGCCGGGTCGTCAAAAGCCTGTTGCAGCCTTTGGGCCGGCGCATCCCGGTGCGGCTTCTGGAACAACTGGCCCTGGCGGGAGCCTTCAGGGGCGAGGCGTCGCCCCAGACCCTCGATCCCGCCGCCGTGGCCCGGCGGCTCGATGCGCTGGAATCGCCTTTGGAACGGGGATGGCAGTGCACCGTTGACGAGGAGGGCCTTTCCCTCAGCCGTCGGGTGCGGGGGGTGACCGAAACGTATTGCCTGGACCCGTCCATGGTCCGCACGGCGGAAGCCCGGGCACTCGACGACATGCGGGAAGAATTGCAACACACCTATACCAACCCCGCCCAGCTGTGCGGCAGGGATGGCCGGGAAACAGCAATCGTCGGGCCGGTGGCACTCGCCGATGCGGTGATGGAAAACGGTCGGAAGGGGGTGCAGGTTCAGCGCTATAAAGGGCTTGGCGAGATGAATCCGGAACAGCTTTGGGAAACCACCCTCAACCCCGACGCCCGTTCCCTGTTGCAAGTGCGCGTCAACCATGCCGAGGATGCCGAACAGGTTTTCTCGACCTTGATGGGGGATCTCGTGGACCCGCGCCGCGAATTCATCCAGACCAATGCCCTGAATGTTATCAACCTCGACGTATAATCGGCAAAGAATAATGTGGGGGAGGGCGGGTCCTCCCCCACACCCCCCCATTTCGTTGCCCAAGAACCGTCATCCCTCCAGGTCGGACGGCACTCCCAGACGCAAGGTCAGATCCTCCTCCTCTCCAGGCCGAAGATCCGACGCAATTCGCCCATGCGCCGTTCCAACCGCAGCAGCGTCAACCCCAGACGCTCGATGTCCTCCTCTGTCAACGTTCCCCCCTCCACCCGCCGGATGGCCAGGCGTTCGACCACTTGACGCAAGGTTTCAATCAGGGAGAGAACCAGCTTGACAAGGCCCCGTTCGACCGTTTCCGGATCGACATCGACGCGCCCACCCAAGAGTCCCTCGATGGCCGTCTCAGACATGACACGTTTCCTCCTTGACCGAATCCGCCGCCGGCGTGCGGACAAACGAATACGGTGACCAGGGGCCGGTGCAGGTGATCCGCATGCCGGAGTCGTGCCGTTGCACCGTTTCCACGGCCCGCAAGAAAGGCGTCATCCCCTCTTTCCGCACAAGGAAAGAGGCCCGCACACAAGAAGCGGAGGGATCATCCGGCCAGATCAGGGTTTCAACGGCATGGGGATCCAGGGCATGGTGCACCATGGTCTGGGCCATGGCCTTCTGACGGTAGGCGTGCAGTCGGGCGCGGATATGGGCGGTGCCGCACACCCGGGGGCGGTATCGCTGGCCGCTTCAGGCTCCACCAATGGGATCAGTCGCACTCCGAATTCGACGCACCCCCGCACCCGCGCCAGATCCGCCCGCAGGACATCGTGAAAATCGGCAAGGCGGTCACGGCAGGCGGCCGGACCGTTGACGATCGTGCCAAAGCGCATGGGCAGAACCGTTCCCCAGGGCATCAAGGCGGCGATGGCCTGTTCATGGGTGTAAAGAGCATCGCCCGTTGCCGGCACCACGCCCCGGGCAAGGTCGCTGACCGCAACCATCAGATCGTGCACAACGGAGAATGCATAAAGGGGCGCCGCGTCAAAGCCACGAACGGCGGGAAAGGGAACCCGCCCCTGGGATTTTGCGACTGCATACAGATACAGCATCGTTCAGTCCCCCGGTGTTTTCGTGTTCTTTATCCCCGGCCTTGCCCGGTAGCGGCGGTGCGCATGCGTTCAGCGGTTTCAATCGAACTCACCAGAAGCTTGACACCAAGGTAAATGAGATCAACGCTAGCAACCGAAATCGTTGCCTCCCCCCACAGGACCACGCCTTTGTTCAGGGCGCGGTCCAAAAGATCTGCAAGGGCAATCTCGCCGCTACGGTGCGGTTTCAACAGAGGCCATGTATCGTTCATGGATTTTGCCTCCGGTAAAATTATAGGGCGCCCAGGGGCCGGTCAGGGCGAGTTCAAAGCCCTGCGGCAGATCCAGGGCCTTCAGATGGTGCTGCCACACCGACTCGATGCCGATCGGCACCAGATAGGCGCCGTTGAACACCATGGCGGGGCCGCGAGACGTAGGCCGCGGCGGGTTGCGGACCGCAGCGCGCGCGCGTTCAACAGCCGCGCCATGCACCTTTTCAATGCATGTCGCAAGGGCCTGGGCCGTTGCCGTCTGTTGCCGTTTCTCTTCCCGTTTACGTTGGAAGAATGCCACACCAGGAGCATCAAGCATTGTATCAGACGACGGGGAGGAAACTTCAGATGAGCGCTCAAGGCTCACCTGATCACAGAACAGCTTGAGACCCCATTCATGGGCACCGCGCAACTGTTCAAAGGTTGCGCACAGCGTCCCGTGGTCGCGGCGCAAAACGGCCTGCACATCTTTCTCTCCGGCGAACAGGGTACAGAACTTGAGCGGCAAAACCGTATGCCACGGCAGCAAAGCCGCCACCACCCGTTCGTGGGCAAGCACCTGCGCGTGTGTCCAGGCCATGTCCTCCGTCAGACGACGCTGCAAAGGCTCCGGACCGAACACGTCCGGCGCCACCTCGCACACGACGCACGCCACCCCTTCCCCGGTGATGAAGCGTATTGTGGAGGACAAGGCATCCGGCGGTGTTTCCGAGGGGTACTCGATGATGGCGTAGGCATAAAGCATGGCACCCTCCTCCTTCAGGCCGCAAGATCGTTGGAGTGTGGAGCGCTTTCCCGTCGTGCCAGCGAAACGAGCACACGCCTGCCGGTCCCTTGAACGGCGCCGCCCGCAAACATGGGATGCAACAGCCGGTAGGCTCCGGTCAGGGCCGCGGCCAGGGAAGAAACGCCGCTTGCCGCCGGTGCGACGTCGGGGTGGCAGTCCTTCATGTGCTGGTGATAGGCGGTCTTGAGATCGGCAGCGGTGGCCTGCCTGATCGTCCAGATCCAGCACCCGGCGGGCCTGTTCCACCTCCTCGGTGGCAAGGCAGCGGACCTGGACGGTGGCAAAGCTGTAGGGGGGGAGCGGACCCACCAACCGGAACAGAAGATGGTGCCCCAGCTCTTTATCTAAAATATCAAGATAATGATAGAACATGTTGTGATCCATGCGATTCATAAGAAGAGACACCTCAACAACCGTGTCCGCCGGCGTCGGGCCCATCACGACATCGGTGGCAAGGGGCAGCACCATTTCAAGAACCCTGCGGCGCAGGCGAGAACGCCATTATTCAAGCTCCCACGCCACCAGCCGGCCCAGAGTCACGCGTTCCTCTGGTCCGACGGCACCGGCCGCCTCGCGCGCGGCGATTTCGGCCTTCCGGGCAATGATCCGTTCCGTGCCGGCGATTTCCCGCAGGATGTCCTCGATCACCCACAGCACCCGCAGCTCCATCTCGACCCGGGAGGAGAAATCGATGAACCCCTGCCGAAACAGGGGGGCGCCTTCCTCCAACACATGGGCCACCGTCTGTCCATCGGGCACCACCGTGGCAAATTGCACCGGCAGCACCGGGCTTGTGGCCATGACCGCCTCGATGATCCGCTGATGGGCCAGAAGACGCGGGGCAAGCTGCTCCTGCGAACAGCCATTCAGCGAAAGGACCGGCGCGACCACCGCCGCGAAGGCCCCTTCCACGATGACCTGCACCTCGGTCACCCCGGCCCACAGAATGCGGGCGCAATCGGCAGGGATGATGGCAAAAACAGCAAGCGGCATCATGGGATCACCTCATGAAAAGGATGAGAACAAAAGAGGTGTGTGCGGAATGGCCCCCATCCCCCGTTTCAGTCCCGTTTTACGGGGATTTGTTTCATGACCATCAAGGCCTCCTTGAAGTGGCGCATGCCAACGACCAAAGCCACGCCCGTATTTTGCAGGGTTTCCCAGATGGCACCCATGCCGGCATGACGGCACAGCGCCTCCAGATCGGCCCCCACCATGCCGGCGGTCGGTTGTTCGGCAAGCATTGCGAGATCGACATCGGTCCCAAGCGGCATGCGGCCCGTGTGGACACGTAAAATGGCCAGCCGCGTTTCCGTGTCGGGACAAGGAAGGGCAATCTGGAAATCGAAACGGCCAGGCCGCAGCAGGGCGGCGTCAATCTGGTCTAGGCGGTTGGTGGCGGCCAGGATGGTCACCCCCTTCAAATCCTCGATGCCATCCATTTCGGTCAGAAGCTGGGTCACAACCCGATCGGTCCCCACCGCCTCGTGGCCCCCCCCCGGCGCGGGGCAAGGGCGTCGAGTTCATCGAAAAAGACGATGCAGGGCGCCGTTTGCCGGGCCTTGCGGAAAATCTCCCGGACGCCGCGTTCGGATTCGCCCACCCACATGCTCAAAAGTTGTAGTCCCTTGACGGCGATGAAATTGGCGCCGCTTTCCCCCGCAAGGGCCTTGGCGAGCAGGGTCTTGCCGGTGCCCGGCGGCCCGAACAACAAGATTCCGCGGGTCGGGCGCACCCCGGCCTGCTGGAACAATTCGGAATGAGCAACCGGCCACTGCACCGCCTCCACCAGCACTTGGCGCACCGCTTCCAGCCCGCCGATGTCGCTCCAGCGTTTGCTGGACACCTGGGTCACGATTTCCCGCAGGGCGCTGGGTTGGACTTCGGCGCGCGCCACATCGAAATCTTCCCCCCCCACCCGCAATGCCGCCAGTTTTTCCGCCGGCACCCGGGGGCTGCCAAAGTCGATGTCGGGAATCAGACGACGCAGGGCGTTCATCGCCGCCTCGCGGCACAAGGCGGCAAGATCGGCGCCCACAAAGCCCGGTGTGCGTTCGGCCAGCCGGTCCAAACTCACATCCGGTGCCAGCGGCATGCCGCGGCTGTGGATTTCAAGAACTTCCCGCCGTCCGGCGTGATCGGGCGCGCCGATGGCGATTTCCCGGTCGAACCGCCCGGGCCGCCGCAAGGCGGGGTCAAGGGAATTTGGGATATTGGTCGCGGCCACCACGATCACCTGACCACGGGATTCCAGCCCGTCCATCAACGCCAGAAGCTGGGCGACGACGCGCCGTTCAACCTGGCGATCGCCGCTCATTTCCTCCCGCTTCGGGGCGATGGCGTCGATTTCGTCGATGAACAGGATGGTGGGCGCCCGCCGTTCGGCCTCCTCGAACATCTTGCGCAACTGGGCTTCGCTGGCGCCATACATCTTGTCGATGACTTCAGGACCGTTGAGATGCAGGAAATGCACGTTCGCCTCGCGCGCCACCGCCCGGGCGATCAAGGTTTTGCCGGTGCCGGGGGGACCCCACAACAGCACACCCTTTGGCGCCTCAACCCCCAGATGGTGGAAGACTTCGGGATATTTGAGGGGCAGTTCGATCATTTCGCGGATTCTTCGCACCTGCCGATGCAGGCCGCCGATGTCTTCATAGGTCACGGCGCTGTCATGGGGCGCGGCGTTGCGATCCTTGGTCTTGGCGATGCAACGCAAGGTCGTTGTCAAACCGATAATGACCGGACCGGCCGGCTCGGTGGCCTCGACGGTGAATTCCTGAGCCTGGGTGCCGAACAGAGTCAACCGGACCCGGTCGCCACTCATCACCGGGATGCCATCGAGAAGACGGGCAAAGGACGCCACATCGGCGGCCGTGCGCCCCCCAGGGCCGATCGGGGCCAGCACCAACGCCCGCGCCCGGGCAACCGTGGACGGGACGCAAGAGCACCTGCTGGTCAAGACCGGTGCCCGCATTGGTGCGAAGCAGGCCATCCATCTGAATCAGCTTCTGGCCGCGCTGTGCGGCGTGGGCGGGCATGGCGCGGGCGGCGGTGGTGCGGTTGCCGGTGATGGCGACGATATCCCCCACCTGGACCTCCAGATGGGCGAGATCCTCCGGATCAAGGCGCACAAACCCCCGCCCCACATCACGGGGAGGTGCCTCGCACACGCGGAAGGTAGGTTCAGGGGGCAACGCTTCGGATCTCATGGGTTCAGACGTCATAGGACACGCTCCACGCTATGGTTTCAAGCCTGTCAAGGCGCTCTCGCAATGCGCGGTTCTCATCAATAAGTTTCTGGGAATTGGCGGAGAGATACGGATCGCTCTGCCACCAATTGATGCCCATGGCCATGGCCCGGTCCACGGACGCCACCAGAAGGCGCAGCCTGATGGTGAGAAGATTGACCTCGACAAGAGAGATTGAAATGTCCCCCGCGATGATGATTCCCTTGTCCAGCACCCGCTCAAGAATGTCGGCGAGTCCGGCGGCTTCCACCGAATGTTCCACGCGCTCATTCAACATTGTTTTTCTCCTTGTGCGGGTTGTGATCGGTCCACTATTCTTCCGTAATCTGGTCACGCAAATAACGGCGGGCACGATGATAGCTCATCACGTTCCCCCGTTCATCCAACACGACTTCAAAGGCGGCCAGCACATCCATGGTAGCAGGAATACGCTTGAGTTCAACCATGTTGACCACGAGGCGCCAGCCATCCTCATCGTGGCTCAAATCGGAAACGTTATCGGCCATCAGCCCGGTCAGAACCTCAAGCTGGCTTCTGGCGCCAACGACGACATCATGTGTTTTGATCATTTCATCCTCCGCGGTCTCTGGCGGCTGATTTTCAGACGCTCCAGCAGATCTTCTTCGGCCACGGCGAAAGCGGTTTCATCGATGACGCCTCGCTCCAGGCGCTGTTCGAGATCAATGAGGGCGGCGTGCAACCGGTCCTCGTCGTAAAGCTCGTCCTCCGCCTGGTCGCGCAACAGGCGTCCCAGCCATAAAAGGCCGTGGAGGGGGCCTATCACCGGTGCCATCAGCCCGTGGTATACGAGTCCCATGATCGTTATCCTGTCCAGTTGACGACGATGTTGATGAAGTTGTACGGAGGCACAGGCCCCACGTATTTGAAAAGCAAACGGGCACCGCAATCGGCATCGAGCGCGCGAACGGCGCGGTCCATTTCGGCCTCATGGCATTGGTCAACCAGAAAGGCTGCATTCAGGACCATGTGATCGCCGACGGTCTTGTTGAGCCTGCTTTTGTGCGCGAGGGATTTCACGCGATCGAGAACGTTCTGTTCATCCGCAAGACGCTTGCGGGTCAGAATCCGTTCGATGTCCTGGCCAAGGCGCAGGCGTTCGGCGTTCGGCGTGGCTCCTGTCCAGTGGACGTTTCTGAAGAGCATCGCGGCGTTTACGAATATCGGGGTTTTCGTCGATGATTTCCTTGAAAACGATCCCTTCCTGCCAGAACGCCTTCAACCCCAGCTCCACCCGGTCCCGCACCTGTTCAAGCAAGTGGGAAAATTCATCATACCGGGGCGTGAGCAGCCGGTCCGTGATGATCTCTGGGGTGGAGGCAACGGTGCCAAAACGGACCGGCAGCAGGACGGAAGTTTGCATCACCTCTTCCAGAACCCGGGTATGAGCCATCATGTTCCGGCGGGTGTTGTCGTATTCGATCTGAGGGGAATCGCTGACAACGGCCGCAAGACGCCCGAAGGTCAGGGTATGCACGGCATTTTGGGGACCATTGATCCCGGGACTTGTGAACGTCTCCGGTCCAGGGGTGGGAATGATGGCATACAGGTACTTGCAGGCGGAGGGTTGGTCTTGCTCGGTCATGATGTTTTCTCCTGACATGACGCTTTCTCCCGGCAGGCGGCAACGGCGGAGGACAGGAGGGAACGTGTCGCAAGACACCAGGGACGCAGCCGTGACGCATCCCACTCGGGGTCGAGCCGTTCGTAATGACGACGCAAGAGGGTGTAAAGATCTGCAACCTCCGGCTCCAGGTGCGGCAGGATGGTTTGCACGAAGTCCGTTTCCAGCTCCTCCCCGCCGCCTTCTGGTCACTGCGGAAAAAGGCGGCCACCTCGAGGATGAAGGGCAAGTGCGCCTGGGCATCGGCGGCCAACAGCAGAACGGCCGCATCGCCCCTGTCAAGCCCCCCCCTGCCACCGCTTGCGTCAGCCGTTCCTGCAGGTGGGAGCGTTGGGCAAGGTTGTGCTGCATCCGCCGCAGCGTCAGGTGGTTCAGGTGAAACAGGGCCGGGCCGAAAGCACTGTCAAGACACACCGTATTGGCAAGAATTTCGGAAACCGCGCCCGTGGACAAAACCTCCTGAACGCGCGTAAGTGGTCCGTCCTGATTGTTTTGCGCATCAAACGATGGTTCACGTTCGAGGGCGCGGGCGCTTGCGGTGGCCCGGCATTCGGCAAGCGGATGGGCGTGTTCGTGGGCGAGCAGTCCCTCGCAGGCCAGGGAATCGCCCCAATAGCCCTCCGCGGCCATCACCTCGCGGTTCACGAACACAAAGCTTTCCGCGAGGGTCGCAAGATCATAGACATGGACCATGGGGCGCAAGGGAAGATCAAGACCGCTGTAAGAATCGGGCGCGTGGGTCGTGTGCAGCTGACCGACAAGGGCATCGAGATTTTCCAGCACGAACAGGGTCAGGCTTTGGTGCGGAACGGGACGTGTTTTGGCAAACGTGCGGATCACCCGTTCCTCGGCGGCGGCGATGCCGGTGATTTCCTCGGCAAGATCGGAGACCACCCGCAACGTGGTCCCGCCGATGTCATGATGGGTGACCTGCTGAACCGTTCGCGGCATGACCGTCACGCCTTTCTGACAGACATTTGCAGGATGCCGTTGCGGTAGCTGCGCCGCAGCGAGGTTTCATCGATTCTGACGGGCAGCGGAATGTCCTTGGCGAACCGGCACGCGCCGCGGGTTTCAAGGGACAGGGCGGTGGCGCTAGCCGTCACGGTGACCTCTTCCTCGGCCACCCCCGGCAACTCGGCGATCACCATGATCTCGGCCCCTTCGTCGAACACATCGACCAGGGGTTCGCGGATCTCATCGACGATGGGGCCTTTGGGCGTGGGGCGGATATTGCCGAACCGCTGCACGTGTGGAACGCCCCCCAGGCCGGTGCGGATGGAAAAGCCATAAACGCCGCGCGCCTCATCCCCCAACCCCTTGACGCGGAAACTGCCCTGGCGTTCGGTCCGGCGTTCGCCCTGCTCGACCAGTCCGCCCATGAGTTCAACGAAGTCGCCAAGGCCGCGAAACAGGGAGCCGAAGCCGCCGGTTGTTTCTCCCTCGTCCGTTTCGTCCCCGCTCTGATTTTTTCTGGTCATGGCTCACGTTCTCCAGTGTTTTCAGGGGAAAGAGGATTTGTTCAGGGGTGCCCGCATCAGTACTCGATCAGAAACGCTTTTTCGGGAGCAAGAGCCGTGTTATTCGTGTATTTCTTAGTACCGTTATGCATCATATTCGTATAACGAGAATTTTGCGCGCTCTTCTTGTTACTGGAATTTGGGGCGTTTTTCACAGACCGGGATGAAGAACGCCGTTTTCCCCGCGCCGCCGGTTCCCACAAGACATGTTGCAGCGTCTCGATCTCCTGTTGCACCTTGCTCAGTTTATGCTCCACTTCTTCCTGACGGCTGGACCAGTTCTGCCGCTCCCGGGTGAGCCGTGCGTGTTCGTTTTCAAGCTGGGCAAGCCTGCCGACGACCTGCACCCGGTTGGCGTCAGCACGCTGGTGGATCAGCGTTTGCACCGTTCTCACGTTGCGCATGCCGCGCTGTCGAAGGATCGTCATATGTGCGCTCCTGCTGTGGCAAAGAGTGATACCCGAGCGAAATCGCATCCCTCGCCCGGCGCCGCCGGCTGACCCGCGGCCGGGGACACGGGGGGGACAATGCGCGTGGATCAGGGCCAGAAGCGTCCTGTGCCGCCTTTCATGGTCCTGGCGTTGTTCCAGGGTGATGCTGAGGGGGATCACCCATTTCGATTCCAGCACATCGCAACAAAGCTGCACAAATTCCGGACAGCCGCAGGAGGTGGCCAGCTTCTCCGCGGCGGTGACACGGGCGCAGCATGGTCATCTGTTCGCGTTGCCGCCCGTATTCATCGATCTGGTTATGCGCCGCCCCCAGCAGCATGGCCGTATTGACATGCAGGTTGTGCTTGAAGGCGGTGATGCGGAAAGAATGGGCCGCGGCCATGGCGCGACGGCTTTGGCGGGCTTCTTTGAGATCCTGGGCGGCGGTCATGCCGACGCCGGCGATCGCCTCGCGGCGGGCGGCACGGGCGGTGACAAGAGTGTGGCTCAAGGTGTTCATCGCATGGCTCAAGGACATGGCAGCCTCCTGTTGCGGACACGAAAGGTTGGTGACAAGGCCGATGAAAGAGCGGATACTTCTCTTTCATCGGTGCTCCTCTCCGCCCTTTCTGGCCCTGGGTAAAGCTCGAAAGGGCGAAAGGGGAGAACGGTATAGGCAGACGGCTTTACGCGGCCTGAGCGCCGGCGGTCAGCCCCACGGCCTCGGCATATTTAAGATAGGTATCGACACCAGCCACCACGATTCGCGCTTCGATGGCAATCAGTTCGATCCCAACCAGGGACAGACGCACCCATGCATCCACGACCACACCCTTGTCCAGGATACGATCGACGACCTCTGCCAGACTGCTTGATGCGTTGACTTTTTCGACGGCCATTGTTGCCTCCT
>WOUV01000010.1 GCA_009773045.1 Rhodospirillaceae bacterium
CAAGCATCACGTCAAGGCCAATTGGCAGTTCACAACCAACGAC
Organism: Rhodospirillaceae bacterium; assembly: GCA_009773045.1. GTDB lineage: Bacteria > Pseudomonadota > Alphaproteobacteria > Rhodospirillales > Rhodospirillaceae > WOUV01. The sequence goes on from WOUV01000010.1 coordinate 44, forward strand.
GCCCGCATTAAGCTGAAAAGCCTATACCCTCAGTTCCAATGACGCTGGGCACTAGGGCAAAATCCGATCTGATTGAATTGATAAGGGATTCTCCTTGTTTTCTGAAATGTGATTGAAGATACGGGCTGGAGAGGAGGCCAGCGCTTATGGCGCGTTCGAACGATTTGCGCAGGCGGTTGGGTGCAGCGGTTGAGGGCGGCATGTCGCGCCGCTGTGCTGCGAAACGGTATGGCGTTGCCGTCTCGACAATGGCTTGATCTTTGGACGCGCCCCGGCAGCTTTGAGGCTCGTCCGCACGGCGGGGATCGTCGTTCCGCCCGGACGGCACGCCGATGAGGTTCCGGCGCTGGTTGCCACGACCCCTGACACGACTTTGGCCGAGCGTGCGCAAGACCTTGAGAAGAAGCAGGGTATCGGTGAGTACGGCTTGTTTTCATTGACGAAACAAGCGCTTCTACACAGAGGACGAGGCTTCGGGGCCGCGCCGTGCGGGGCGCGCGTTGTCGGGCAGTCGTGCCGCACGGGCATTGGAAAACGACACCCTTCGCCGGCGCCCTCAGACGTGAGGGCATGACGGCGACCATGATCCTTGATGGCGCCCCGTCCGGCGCGGCCGTCCTGGAATACGTCAAGCCGCGGCTGGTGCCGACGCTTCCGCCGGGCGACATCGTGGTCATGGATACTCCGCCCGCCCATCAGCTGGAAGCCGTGCGTCAGGCCATCGAGAAGGTGGGGGTGGAACTGTGCTTCCTGCCGCCCGACAGCCCTGACGTTAACCCCATCGCGAGGGCCTTTTCAAAACTCAAAGCCTTCCTCAAGAAAACAGCAGCAACGCCCGACGCCCTCGCGATACGGTTGTGGACCTTCTTCCACCCCACGAGCCAGAGCCGCCTTCTGCCGGGCGCTCAGCTTGGGCGGCGCGCCTGTCGACGTGCCGTGGATCAAGCCCCCGTTCGTTGAAACGAAGAACCCAGTCCCTGATCGTTTGCAGGTCGGCGCGGGCACGTTCAGCCGCCGAAGGGCGAGAACCGCCGTAGCGCCAGAAGGCACCGCGCCGGCTTGGGGTCGCTCGCAGCACGGGCCAGACCGCGCAGCTCGGATGAGGTGAAATCTGGGCGAAGGGGGATGCCGCCGGCCATGGAAAACTCCTATGTGTTCTACCTTGAATCATATCCAGCCCAACAGAACCTTAACGAATCAAGCTTTCTGCAAGATGGTATAAACTCCCGAGGGCTTTGGGCAAAAGCAGGCCGCCGACACCGCCGAAGTCCTGGCCGAAGCCATGACCATCGCCGATCCACTCCGAGCAGATCGCCTGGCACACGACAGTGCCCGTGCCCACCGATAACGTCAGTTCCGTCATCGAAACCATCCGATGGCAACGTCTTGGGGCACCACATTCTCACGAACATTATTTCTTCTTTTTGTCTTTCTTGTGATTCTTTACATTCTTATTGCCTTTGCCGTATTTCTTATATTTTTTTCATTCTTCTTCTTCTTATTTCCAGTATTTCCCTTCTTTTCATTTTTCTCCTTCCTTTCCACACTCTTTTTATTTTTGTTATCTGTTCTGACGGGCAGGAAAGTCGTTTCAGGAATGGGAACAGGCGTGGCACGCTGGCATGGATGGTGTGAATCGGCGCGGTCGCATACAAAGGTAGACTGCAAAAAACTGACCCATTCCCGCCACTCCGCCTCCGACAACGGTATCTGCCGGTGGTCAAAGGCCGGACCGCGCCACGTGCGTTGCACGACATACAAGGCGTCATGACCCCGGTGACCGTAATAAAGGGCGAATTCACCGCCCTTCATGTCGTGAAACTGCGGACAGCCCATCCAGAGCATGCCTACCGGATAGTTATTGACACGCCCGATGCGAATCTCCGTATCGGCGATCACATCACGACAGTTTGCGCGCGTGATCGCATGTGTTTCTGTCACGAACTCCTCGAAACGGCGCGTTCTAGAGAAAATATGGACCGTTAGCATACGAGTCCAGTGATAGATATTCTCCCCTGATGGCACATATTCAGTGATATGATAGTTCTTTTGGTGCTCCTTATGACCGACAATCCAGTTTATAGGAGCGGTTATAATAAGTTTTTCCTCTGAAGATCCTGCCCTCGCACCCGCTGCCCCCAGAATCAGTCCCACGGCCAACCCCAGGACCAGCCACGGCATCCTCGTGCCTTGTGCGTTCCAGCGAATCACATTAAACTCCTTGTATATTTTTCTTCTTATGGTGTGGAGATGTTGGCATGACGAATCTGACACTTGTCATCGGCGATCGGAACCTTTCTTCGTGGTCCCTGCGACCGTGGCTGACTCTTAAAATGGCAGATGCCATTTTCAAGGAAATTCATGTGCGCCTGTACACGCCAGATACGAAAACGGAAATAGCCCAATATTCTCCATCAGGCAAGGTTCCCGTGCTGATTCATGGGCCTTTGCATATTTGGGAATCCCTTGCCATCTGTGAATACGTGGCCGAGTTGTTTCCGGAGGCCCGCCTGTGGCCCATGGACCCCGCCGCCCGTGCCCTTGCCCGGGCGACGGCCACTGAAATGCACGGTGGATTTACAGAACTCCGCAAGCACATGCCCATGGATGTCACCAATCGCCGTCCGGGCGAAGGACGAACCCCGGAAGTTGCAAACGATATCCAACGCATCACGACTCTATGGACCGAATGCCGTAGACAGTTTGGCACGCGCGGACCCTTCCTGTTCGGGGCTTTCAGCATCGCCGATGCCATGTACGCGCCCGTGGCGACCCGCTTCGTGACCTATGATGTCATGCTGGACGAGGAATGCGCGCGCTATGTCCGGACCCTGCTTGCCCTTCCCCCCATGCAGGCCTGGATCGCCGCCGCAGAACAAGAAAAATCGTCTCTGTGATGGAGTGATCATGAGCACATTTGGCAGTCTTGGGCATTCGGACATTGATATTCTGGCACTTTCTGTGCGGGATCGAGAGTCGCGTCGGCTGATCGGCGAAGCGATCACGGCTTACCGCGGTGGCGCTTTGCGCTCCGCAGTCATGTCCACATGGATTGCCGTCGCCTACGACATCATTGCAAAAGCCCGCGAGATCGCGGGTCAGGGTGAAGCGTCTCCCAAAGCGTTCATAAAGAAACTCGACGACGCTATCGCAGCCAATGACAAGCGGAAGTTTCAGACGATCGAGAGCGAACTTCTTACCGAGGCCAACAGTGGTCTACAGCTTCTTGCGCCGCACGAGTACGAAGCGCTCGTGCGTCTTCAGACGGATCGGCACCTCTGCGCCCATCCTGCCTTCGTGGTCGAGGATGAGCTGTATCAGCCCTCCCCTGAACTGGTGCGCGCGCACATCGTTCACGCGCTGCAATACCTTCTCATCCATGCTCGCTACAGGGCAAAAGCGCTATCGCCCGATTCGACGCTGATCTGCTGATCCCCGCTTTCCCGGCAACAACCGAGGAGATCGGCGCCTTCGTGCGGATAAAATACCTCGACCGGGCGAAGGAGGTGTTGGTGGTCAACCTCATCAAGGCGATCGTAAGCATGCCGTTCGGAGAGGAGCGCGCGAAATATGCCAGCAGGACCCGAACGTTGGCGCTGATACTGCGTGAGATCGCCACGGCAAAGACGGCGATCTACGATTCCGTGATGCCTGGCTACGTGGCTCGACCCGCGCATTTGGGACTGGCTCAAGGAGTCCGGCCGGACGCGGGTCCGGCAGCTTCTCAAAACCGCTGATATCGAAACGCTCGAAAACCATGCCGCCTTTGACGCGTTCGCCATCGATTCCTTGTCAGCGATCCTTCTCGATCGGTTCAATGACTTCGACGAGACAACGAAGATCAGAATTATCGCCGAGCATCCGCGAAAGGAACTCGTGCGTCCTGGGATCGATCTCTATGCTCAGGCGGGAAGCTATGCCCGCGCTGGACACCTCGGGAAGTTCATTATACTCCCGCTCGCTCCGTATTTCACCGCAAAAGACTTGGAAATGGTGCTAAAAGCCGCAAATAAAAACAGCCAGATCTTTGCTGCAGGGAGCACTCATGCCATACTCAAGCAATTATTTGACCAAACGACTGCGCTTCTTCTTGCCAGTCCCGCGGATTTGCAGGCATCTATCAACGAACTGTGGAGTGCCTTGGAGGAGAAGGCTTGCGTTCGCCGGTGATGACGCTCGCCGCGATCCCTTCCTGACGCTCCTGGCCGAGAAGCTTCAGGATCCGACGTTCCGCAAGCAGGAGGGATTCCCGCAAGGAACGGATGAAGCGATCCTCGCCATGCCGGATCTGCGGGCCGTCCCTCATGTAGGCCCTAATGCAGGAATCGGCCCCGTTCGCGGCAGGGGGCTGCGGTTTCGTCCTGCTGCGGGCCGATCTCGCCCGTTTCCACCGCATCAAGAAGCGCCTCGATATCCTGACGCATCAGGTCATACCCTTCGGCTGGCAACGGATCGTCCAGCACGTCTGGCGTTGCCACCTCCCGAACGGCTTGGCGAATCTCTGGAATCAGCTCCGGGTGCTGGAGCGCAAGATCCCGATAGGGGAGCAAGATGGCAAGATAATCATCGGTATAGTGGTCGATCATCTCTTGATAAATCTCGCGCATTGTCAGCCCCTGTTCACGTTCTCGTTTCCGCAAAGCCCTTTGTTTGCACGTTTCGTTATAAGGTTCCGATCGTGACAGATTCACTCCAACCCCAGGGACGTGATGTCCGGTTTCTTGAGTGAGCGCGTTCCTTGGCGCGTCGTTACGACGAACCATTGAGTCATCCCCCATGTTTACGCCCACCAGGACCATTCTTGATCGGAACGACCGGCGTTCTACAATGGCGTTGCTCAACAGGGGAATCCCCAGATAAAGAATGATTTCGGTAAAGGAATCCCGTGTTTTCGGCGTGGCCAAAAAGGCTTCGGTCAGATAAGACGGAACCGGCGAATGGGCCTTGATCAAGGTGACGAGTTCCTTGCCATCAAGAGTGGCAAAGCGTTGCCGAAGCTGCCGTGCGCCATCCCGGGTGTACATGGGTTCCCCAAAAACCGTGACCAGCAAAAGAAGCGCCGTCCGTCGTTGTTTGGTGTGTTCATCCTTGCGCCAGCACACCGCTTCCCGTGCCGTTTCCTCCTCGGTCATTTCGGCCATGGCCATTTCCGCCATGGCGATGCCAGGACTTTCCGCATCAAGGAACATGTCGATCAGAAGACACACCTCCGCAATCACTTCTTCGGCGAACGAGCGGGAGAGAGAGGAAAAGGGCGGTTCCGTCGGCATGATGTCCCTCTGCACCGGGGCGTTCACGATCGCGGGGACCGGCCCAGCCGCTCCAATTCGATCTTCGGGCAACGGTTCATCACCACTTTGAGGCCGGCGGCCTCGGCCCGGGCGGCGGCCGAGTCGTTGCGGACATCACGCTGCATCCACACAACGACGATGCCTTTGGCCGCGGCCAGATGCAGGACTTCCTCCACCACGGCCCCGGCGGCTTCGGAATTGCGGAAGACGTCAACCATCTGATAGGGCGCCGGGGCCGCAGCCAGACTGGCCTGAACGGTTTCGCCCAGGATGGACCGCCCCGCAAGGCCGGGATTGACCGGAATAACCCGATAGCTGTTTTCCTGCATGAATTTCATGACGTGGTAACTGGGTCGGTCGGCCTTGTCGCTGGCTCCCACCAGAGCGATGGTTTTAACGGTCTCCAGAATGTCTTGAAGATAGGAATCCGTATAGGTTTCATGCTGCATGGCGTTGCGTGTGTCCTTTTTCCATCAGTTGCGCCCGTCGCGAACCGATGAACTATCCGGCAAAGGGGTCACTCCCCATCAGCGTGAAAGATTCAGGTGACGCGGCGACCATCTGGATGGCGATAAATCCGCTTCCCGCACGGATGATCAACGAACAAGCCCACTGGCCCTCGTCGATTTCCATGGGGGGATCGAGTTCGATGGCGGTCACGTTTTTCACATCTATGGTCACACTATGGTCGTCCTGAAACAGCGAGGCGACCGATTTCATGGCAACTCCCTACAGCAGTGTTTCATCTCGGCAACGCTGAACCATCCCGCCGGCAGCGTCAATAGAAACAAGAGAACCCACATCACTTTCCAATGAAAGAAGAATCGTCATTGTACCAATGCGCACATATCGTGCAAAAACATTCTCTCAGCTCGCGAACAGACGTAAATAGCGTTCGGCTTCTTTGACTGCGGCCTTCAGCACCACCGGACTTAAGACCAGACAGAACGTTCCCTGCCGGCGCAGGGCAAGACAGGTTGCAATCACGTTGCCCTCCTGCGCGCCAATGATCAGGGCCCGCTAGCTCACACGCCCGTCGCCGGCCTTCAACACGGTGGCGGGCACGCCTCCTTTAAGCTGACCGGCAAGGCGCTGTGCCTCGCGCGTCGCGTGAGCATAAGCCTCCGACGGCCGCTTGAAAAGGCCAACATCCAAAGCCCACCCCGATAACGAACGCTGCGGAAGACGGGAGTTGGCCGTAACGGTGCCCGCGGTAGGCGGGATACCCCCCGGACACACTTCGGCCCGGCGGGACGATGACAGGGCATCACTGTTGACAAGGGCCGTCACGTTCACCCCTGCCTTCGATTCGCCCCCGCCGTCCTTTCGGGCAAGGCCGGCAAAGGCGCGATCTAAAAGCTGACGCATGCGCTGCAACCGTTGCGCCTTGCTGTTCGCTCCCATCACCACGGCGATCAGATGGTGACCCTGGCGCCGGGCCGAGGCCACAAGATTATAGCCGGCGGCGCAGGTAAACCCCGTTTTGATGCCGTCCGCACCGGGATAGGACACGAGAAAGCCATTCACGGTGGGTAGGCTCTTCCCTTTACGGGTAACGCTCGTGGTTCCGAACAGCTGGAAAAAGAGGCCATGATCGCGTTTCAACGCCAGCGCCAACACGGCCATGTCGCGGGCCGTGGTCAGGTGGCCTTCGTCCGTCATGCCGGTGACATTGACAAAGGTGGTGGCCGTCATCCCCAAGGCCCTGGCCCTGGCCGTCATGTGCTGGGCGAAGGCCGATTCACTGCCGGCTAGGTGTTCGGCCACCACAACGGCGGCATCGTTGGCGGAACGGACGATCATGGCCCGTAACGCCTCGCCGGCGGTCAGGGTTGCGCCGGCATCGAGACCAAGAACCGTGCCCCCCTGATGGGCCGCCCGCGCGGAGACTTTCAATTTCTCATCAACCGCCATCCGCCCTTCTGCGAGGGCATCGAACGCGAGATAGGCCGTCATCATCTTGGTTAACGAGGCCGGGTGGAGACGAACGGTGGCGTGTTCTTGATGCAGAACGGCGCCTGCGTTCGCATCAACCACAAGAACGGCCTCCCCCCCCGGCACGAACCGGCGTGCCAGTCCCTGCGGTGAGGACAAGAAGGACGAACAGAAAGACCAGTCTATGCATAAGAGAAACAGAAACCACACCTTCCCTCCGCCGTCAACCTTTGAGAGGAATCAAACGCCGCCGCCATGCGGCCAAGGAGGATGTCACTGTTCATGAGCACCGTGGGGTCTTGCGAGGATGCCGCAGGGTGCGCGGCGCGCACCCTTGTCCGCAACGGATCCTTCCAGTGTCGATAAAATCTGCGAGCACGTCGTAACCTTTCTCCTGTCGATCACGAACTCTTGTGGCAAGCGGCTCGCGGAATCAATAAATTTTCATAGGATCTAAGGAGACCAAGCCATGACCCCCAACATGGGTATCTGGGACCGGATTTTCCGCGTCGCCATCGCCATCGCCCTGTTGTCTCTCTACTTTGTTTTGGAAGGAAACTTTCGCTATTTCGCGGTGATCGGCCTCGTGCCACTGATGACCGCGGCGATGGGATGGTGTCCACTCTATACGCTATTCGGGATCAAGACCTGTCGGTGCGACATGTGAGGCTGATCGATTCTGGTTTTGCCGAAAACAGGTCAACACCCTGCGAGGGAGGGGAGGCACGGCCTCCCCCCCACTCCCTTTTCGCATCCGGAAAATGATCACACAAACCAAGCGGGCGCGTTATCCCTCCGCGGTTCCCTGCTTGAAAAACACATCGCCCGCAAGAATGCGCCGCATCGTGCCGTTCTCCTCCTTCAGCAGCACGGCGCCATCGTGGTCAAGGCCGGCAAAGACGCCGGAAACGCCCGCGTGGTCGTCATCGAGCCGCACCGTCATGGGAGTCCCCACGCCGGCGGCGCGTGCCAGCCACGCCTCCCGTACCGGAGCAAATCCGTGCCTGTGCCAACGATCGAGCCAGACGGCCAGGAAATGGCACACGCGCCCCAGCACCTCCTCCACCGAAACGTCGATTCCCTCCGCCGCAAGGGAGGTGGCGGGATAGCGCAGGCCTTTCGCCGTGGGCGCCCAGGCCACATTGACGCCAATGCCGACGATCAGCACAGACAAACGCCCCTCGACCGAGTCCCCTTCAAGGAGAATGCCAGCCAGCTTGCGCCCACCGCACAGCACGTCATTGGGCCACTTGCAGGCCAGGTGCAGTGACGGAACAGCCTCCACCACCGCAATGCCCGCAACAAAGCTCGCCAGCGCAAACTGCGTCTGAGGCACCCCGGGCCGCAGCAGAACAGAAAAAGACAGATTGCCCGCCGGGCTGTCCCAGAGTCGTGCCCCCCGCCCACGGCCGGCGGTTTGGCGCCGTGCCCACACGACCGTGCCGTGTGTGCTCTCTCCCGTGGCCGCCAGGCGCCGTATTTCCGCGTTTGTGCTGTCAAGCACCTCATGGGCCACCAGCCGCCACCCGGGCGGCATGGCGATGGGATCGGCGTTCATCCCGGGAACAGAGAAGCGGCTGCGGCTTCCGCCTGCAACAACAGGGGGGGAGGATAAAGGAAAAAGAACAGCACCACCACGCTGCTGGCCGTCAACACCAGCGTGATCGAACGCCCTGGCGGCGGGTCGAGCACTTCAACCGGTTCATCGAAATACATGATCTTGACGATACGCAGGTAATAGAACGCGCCCACCACACTGCTCAAAACGCCGATCACCGCCAGAACATACATTTGCGCTTCCACGGCGGCAATGAACACGTAAAACTTGCCGAAGAATCCAGCCAGCGGCGGAATGCCGGCCATGGAGAACATCAACGCCGCCAGAGCCGCCGCAACGAGGGGATGGGTCTTCGACAGGCCGGACAGATCCGTGATCTCCTCGGCCAGCCGTCCCTTGTGCCGCATGGACAAAATGACCGCAAACACACCAAGGTTCATGGCCAGATAAAGGGCAAGGTAGACCAGAATGCCCCGCACCCCCGTCGCCGTGCCGACGGCAAGACCGATCAGGACATACCCGACATGGCCGATGGAACTGTAGGCCATCAGACGTTTGATGTTGGTCTGGTTGATGGCCGCAAAGGCCCCCAGAACCATGGAGCCAACGGCAAGGGCCACCACCACCTGCTGCCACTGCCCGATCATCGCCGCGAACGGCCCCGTCAGCACCCGCACGAGAAGGGCAAGGGCCGCCATCTTGGGCGCCACGGCGAAAAAGGCCGTCACCGGCGTGGGCGCCCCTTCATACACATCGGGGGTCCACATATGGAACGGTACCGCCGAAACCTTGAACGCAAGCCCCGCCAGGATGAACACCACCCCGACCGTCGCCCCCAGGCTTGTTCCCTCAACGCCTTTCAGAATCTCGGCAATCCTATCGAACCCCGTCTGGCCGGTGAAGCCATACACGAATGACGATCCAAACAGCAACAGACCCGACGCCAGCGCCCCCAGCACGAAATACTTCAGTCCCGCCTCGGTCGAACGGCTGCTGTCCCGATGGCTGGCGGCCACCACGTACAACGACAGGCTTTGCAGCTCCAACCCCAGATACAGGGCCATCAGGTCGTTGGCTGAAATCATCATCAGCATGCCCAGGACGGCAAACAAGATCAGGACCGAAAATTCGAACCGCCCCAGCCGTTCCTGGCGCATCCACGCCAGCGACATCACAAGCGTCATGGCTGCTGCTGTCAGGACGAGGATTTTCATGAAGACGGCGAAACGATCGGTCACGAACATGCCGCCAAAGGTGGTCACCCGCTCGCCATCGCCCGCCAGCACCAGGAGCGCGGTCATCCCCAGGGCCAGAGTTGCCCACACGCCGACGACATCGGCCGTTTCTCCCCGCCGAAAGACCCCCACCATCAACAGAACCAGGGCCGCGCAGACCAGAAAAAATTCAGGCAACGCCGGAAAAAGATCAGGCATCATGATCGAAAATCCCCCCTCACGGTCCCGCCAGGACCAGCACTTCGGCAGCGGTGCGCGCTACCTGATTCTTCTCGATGAGTGCGGTGACGGAAGCGTGGAACACATTCAAAAATGATGCCGGGGAAACCCCCATCCACACCACCAAGGCAAGAAGCGGCGCGAACACAAGAACCTCCCGCCGCTCCAAATCCAACAGCCCCTGCAAGGCAGGTTTTTCCAGCTTGCCGAAGATGATGCGACGATAGAGATACAGCATGTAGACCGCCCCCAGAATCACCCCCGTCGTGGCGAACGCGGCGACCCAGGCATTGACCCGGAACACTCCCAACAGCACAAGGAACTCGCCCACGAATCCGCTGGTCCCCGGCAGTCCCACCGCGCCCAGCATGAACACCATGAACACGAAGGCATACACCGGCATGCGGTGCACCAGCCCCCCATATGCGGCGATCTCGCGCGTATGCATCCGCTCATACACGACGCCGACACACAAAAAGAGTGCTCCCGACACAACACCGTGCGAGAGCATCTGGAACAGGGCGCCCTCCACGGCCTGAGGCGTGAGAGCAAAAATGCCGATCGTCACGAACCCCATGTGGGCGACGGAGGAATAGGCGATCAGCTTTTTCATGTCCTCCTGGGCCAACGCCACCAGGGAAGTGTAAATCACCGCCACCACCGACAAGGTATAAACGAACGGCGTGAAATAGTCGGTCGCATCCGGAAACATGGGCACCGAAAAGCGCAAAAAACCATAAGCGCCCATTTTCAACAGCACCCCGGCGAGGATCACCGATCCTGCCGTTGGCGCCTCCACATGGGCATCCGGCAGCCAGGTATGCACCGGCCACATCGGCACCTTCACCGCGAACGAGGCGAAAAAGGCAAGCCACAGCCAAGTCTGCATCGTTTTGGGAAAGGCAAAGTCCATCAGCGTCGGAATGTCGGTCGTCGTGGCGGTGGCATACATGGCGAGCATGGCCAAAAGCATCAGCACCGACCCGGCGAGGGTATACAAAAAGAACTTGAACGCCGCATACACCCGTCGCGGCCCCCCCCACACCCCGATGATGATGAACATCGGAATCAGCACGCCTTCGAAGAAAACATAGAACGGCACGAGATCAAGGGCGCAGAACATGCCGACCATCATGGTTTCAAGCACCAGGAAGGCGATCATGTATTCCTTGACCCGCACCGTCACCGCTCGTTCGCTCGACAGGATGCACAAGGGCGTCAGGAAGGTTGAAAGCAGCACGAACAGCACGGAAATGCCGTCCACTCCCATGTGATAGTTCACACCCAGACCCGGCAGCCATTCCGCCTTTTCGACGAACTGAAAATCCGCCGTTTCTGGGTTGAAATGGACCCACAGGGCCAGCGACACCAGGAACGTGACCACCGATGTCAACAGGGCGACGTTGCGCGCATTGCGCGCAACCAGTGCGTCCTCCCCCCGGATGGTCAGGATGACCGCCGCACCGACCAGAGGAAGGAACGTCACGAGAGACAAAAGGGGCCACTCGGTCATTGTCGCAAGCCTCATCCCAGATGGAACAGCATGAACCAGGTCACGAAGGCCGCAACGCCCACGATCATCGCAAAGGCATAATGGTACACATAGCCCGATTGCAGGCGGCCGAAGCGCCGGGCGAGTTCGCGGCTGGCGGAGGCAACGCCGTCGGGTCCGATTCCGTCGATCACCGCCTCGTCTCCCCCCTTCCACAGGCTGCGACCCAGGGCGAAGGCCGGGCGGACGAACAGGAAATCATACAGTTCATCGAAGTACCACTTGTTGAGCAGAAAGCGGTGCAGCCCGTTGAACATGCTGGCCACCACGCCCGGCAACACCGGCAGACGAATATAAAAAAGCCAAGCGAGGGCGATGCCGACGATCCCCACCACGAGCGGTGCCAGTTTCACCCACACCGGCACATGGTGAGCCGCGGCGATGGCATCGTGGGCCGCCTGCACCACGATGGCCTCTCCCCAGAAGGCCTCCCGACTCTCGCCCACGAATGTTTCATAGCCGATGAACCCGGAAAACAACGCCCCCACGGCCAGCAGCACCAGCGGCACCAGCATCACGGCGGGCGATTCATGCACATGGGCCATCACCTTTTCATCGGCCCGGGGTGCCCCGTGGAAGGTCATGAACAGGAGCCGCCAGGAATAAAAGGCGGTCATGAACGCCGCGGCGATGCCCATCCAGAAGGCAAAACGCCCAACCCCCGACGGGGCACCGAACGCGGCTTCAAGGATGATATCTTTCGAGTAATAGCCGGCAAAGAACGGAATCCCGGCCAGCGCCAAACTCCCCACCCACATCATCGCATAGGTGACCCGAATCCGTCCGGCGATGCCACCCATGCGGCGCATGTCCTGTTCCCCCGACATGGCATGGATGACCGAACCGGCGGACAGGAACAGCAGCGCCTTGAAAAAGGCATGGGTCATCAGGTGAAAAATGGCCGCCTGATAGGCCGAAACGCCGATGGCAAAGAACATGTAGCCAAGCTGCGAACAGGTGGAATAGGCGATCACCCGCTTGATGTCGTTCTGCACACACCCAATGGTCGCGGCGAAAAAGGCCGTGCTGGCCCCAACGACGGTCACCACCATCAGCGCCGTTTCCGAATGTTCGAACAGCGGCGACATGCGCGCCACCATGAACACCCCCGCCGTCACCATGGTCGCGGCATGGATCAGGGCCGAGACCGGCGTCGGGCCTTCCATGGCATCCGGCAACCAAGTATGCAGACCAAGCTGGGCCGACTTGCCCATGGCGCCGATGAACAGCAAAAGGCAAATGATGGTCAGGGCGTGTCCCTCCATGCCAAAGACCGTCATATGATCCTCGGCATGGGCGGCGGCGGCTTTGAAAATCGTGTCGAAATGAACCGAATCAAACAGCACGAATGTTGCAAAAATGCCCAGCGCAAACCCGAAATCCCCGACCCGGTTGACGACGAAGGCCTTGATGGCCGCCGCATTGGCCGAAGGCCGGTCGTACCAGAAACCGATCAACAGGTACGAGGCCAGCCCGACCCCTTCCCAGCCGAAAAAAAGCTGCACCAGATTATCGGCGGTCACCAGCATCAGCATGAAAAAGGTGAACAGCGACAGATAACTCATGAACCGCGGGATGGAGGGATCATGATGCATGTACCCGATGGCATAGACATGCACCATGAACGACACCCCCGTCACGACCAAAAGCATGACCGCCGTCAGCGTGTCGAACTTCAAGGCCCAGGCCACATCGAGGGTGCCCGATTGAATCCAGGTCAGGAGCGGCACGGTGTGCTCTCCGCCCCCCAGCGCCACCTCGGCAAAGATGAACACCGACAAAACGGCGGCCAGTCCAACGCCGCCGCAGGTGACAAGTTGCGCGCCGGTGTCTCCCAGCCGGCGGCCGAAAAAGCCGGCGAGGAAGGCGCCACACAGGGGAAGAAAAACGACTGCGACATCCATGACCGGCCTAGCCCTTCATCTGATTGATTTCCTCGGTCGCGATGGTGCCGCGGTTGCGGAAGAACACCACCACGATGGCAAGACCGATCGCCGCTTCCGCCGCCGCAACGGTCAGGATGAACATGGTGAAGACCTGCCCCGTCAAATCCTGTAGAAAGGCCGAAAATGCCACCATGTTGATGTTGATCGCCAGCAGCATCAACTCGACAGACATCAAAATGATGATGACGTTCTTTCGGTTGAGAAAAAGCCCGAACACGCCCAGGGTGAACAGCACCGCCCCGACGGTCAGGTAATGGCCAAGACCAATGTCGAGCATCACACGCCTCCCCCCGTCGGGACTTTCCGCACTTTGAGGCTGTTGGCCTTGGTCCGCTCAAGCTGGCGGGCGATGATCTGCCGGCGCACGTCCGGACGGGTGCGCAACGTCAGCATGATGCTCCCCACCATGGCCACCAGCAAAACAAGCCCGGACGCCTGGAACAGGTACACGTAATCGGTATAAAGAACCCGTCCCAAGGCTTCGGTGTTGGTGATCCCGGACATGGCTGCGGTGCCGCCTGTCTGCAACGCCTCCTCCACATCGGGAACGAACACCCACCCCCCGATCACCGCCGTCAGTTCGGCCAGCAAAATCACCCCCACCAGTCCTCCCAGCGGCAGATACTGCAAGAACCCCTCGCGCAACCTCAAGGTGTTGATGTCGAGCATCATCACGACGAACAGGAACAACACCGCCACGGCGCCGACATACACGATCACAAGGATCATGGCGAGAAACTCCGCCCCCAACAGCAGGAACAATCCGGCGGCATTGAAGAACACGAGCACGAGGAACAGGACCGAGTGCACCGGATTGCGGGCTGAAATCACCTGTACCGCCCCCGCGATGGCAATGGCGGCGAATACATAGAACACCACGGCGTGCACGACCACCCCTTCCCCCCCCCCGATAATGAAACATTCCTGCCCGGGGGCCACGCCCCCCGCTTTCCCTTCAGCGATACGGCGCATCCAGTTCAAGGCGCGCCGCGAGTTCCGTTTCCCAACGATCGCCGTTAGCCAGCAACTTTTCCTTGTTGTACATCAGTTCTTCCCGCGTCTCGGTGGCAAATTCGAAATTCGGCCCCTCGACGATGGCCTCTACCGGGCATGCTTCCTGACAATAGCCGCAATAAATGCATTTCGTCATGTCGATGTCATAGCGGGTCGTGCGCCGGCTGCCGTCGGCCCGCGGCATGGCCTCGATGGTGATGGCCTGGGCCGGACAGATGGCCTCGCACAGCTTGCAGGCGATGCAGCGTTCCTCGCCGTTGGGATAGCGGCGCAGGGCATGCTCTCCCCGAAAGCGAGGCGACAGCGGCCCTTTTTCAAAGGGATAATTGATGGTTACCTTGGGCTTGAACATATACCGCAAGGTCAGCGCCATGCCTTGCACCAACTCGGTCAACAGAAACGCGCGCGCGGTACGATCCAGAAAAGCCATGGTCCTTACCCTTTCGGCACCCAGTCGAAGGCGACCAGCACCCCCGCCGTCAGCGCCACCCAGAACAGCGACAACGGCAGGAACACCTTCCACCCCAAACGCATGAGCTGATCGTAACGATACCGTGGAAACGTCGCCCGCACCCACAGAAATCCGAACAGCAGCAGCGCCACCTTCAGCACGAACCACACGATCCCCGGCACCCAGGTGAACGGCGCCACATCAAACGGCGGAAGCCAGCCCCCCAGGAACAGAACGGCAGCGATGCTACTCATCAGGATCATGTTGGCATATTCCCCAAGGAAGAACAGGGCAAAGGTCATCGCCGAGTATTCAACATTATACCCCGCCACCAGTTCGGATTCCGCTTCCGGCAGATCGAACGGCAGCCGGTTGGTTTCGGCCAAGGCCGAAATAAAGAAAATCACGAACATGGGCAGGTGCGGGATCACGTACCACACCCCCGCTTCCTGCGCTTTCACGATTTCCGACAGGTTCAGGCTGCCCGCCGACAGCAACACCGCCACCAGCACAAAGCCGATCGACACTTCATAGGACACCATCTGGCTCGCCGAACGCAAGCCTCCGAGGAAGGCATACTTTGAGTTCGAGGCCCAGCCCGCCATGATGATGCCATAGACCCCGGTCGAGGAGAGCGCGAACAGGTAAAGAACACCGACGTTGATATTCGACAGCACCCACCCCTCGTTGAACGGAATCACCGCCCAGGCCATCAGCGCCAGGATGAAAGTCAGCATCGGTGCGAGAATGAACACCCCCCGGTTGGCCCGGGCTGGCAACACCGTTTCCTTCAGCAGCAGTTTGGTCCCGTCGGCAAGGGGCTGCAACAGACCAAACGGTCCCACCACGTTCGGGCCTTTGCGCAGTTGCATGGCCGCGATCACCTTGCGCTCCGCCAGAGTCAGGTAGGCGACTCCAAGCATGATCGGCCCAACGATCAGCACGATCTGCAACACGATGATGATCAGCGGCCACAGAGTGGCTTCCCACACCTCAGCCATAAGTCCCCGTCCCCCCGTGCTCCCGGCGACCATTCATCTCCGCGACGCATTCCGCCATGGTTTTGGATGCGCGGCTGATGGGGTCTGTTCCGTAGAAATTGGTGATCGACGCGGCAAAGGGCGCCGCGTCGATGGCAACGGCCGGATCGCCGAAGATCCCCCACGCCGCCACCGCCGGCCCTTGAGCGATGGCGGCGAAGGCCGGGTCCACCGCCACGAGCCGTGCCCGTACCCCCTCAAGGGAATCATAGGGCAAGGGCCGGCCCAGGGTTTCCGACAGGGCGCGCACGATCTTCCAGTCTTCCCGTGCTTCCCCCGGCGGGAACACGGCCCGTTGCGTGCTTTGCACCCGTCCTTCGGTGTTCACGTAAAGGGCGTTCTTTTCAGTATAGGCCGCTCCCGGCAAAATCACGTCCGCCCGTTTGGCGCCCGCATCGCCGTGGTGCCCTTGATAGACGACGAAGGCCTTGCCCAGCGCGCCGGTGTCGATTTCATCGGCATTCAGCAGATAGACAAAACCGATCTCCCCCTTTCCGGCCCCGTCGAGGATGGCGCGGCCATCGCGCCCCCCCTCTCCCGGCACGAAGCCAAGCATCAGACCGCCGACCCGGGCGGCGGCGGTGTGCAAGACATTGAATCCGTTCCAGTCCTCTCGCACCATGCCGCTCGTTTCCGCCAGCACACGGGAAAGCCCCAGGATCGCCGCACCATCGGAACGCGCGAGAGCCCCCTGTCCCAGGATCAGCATGGGGCGCTGTGCCCCCTTCAGCACACTCCCAAAGGGATGGCGGCCCTCGGCAATTGCCTTCAGCGTTTGCGGCCCGGTGCCCAGCCAAGCGACCGGATAGGTGAGGTTTACCTTTTCACCGATCGCCGCCACCTTCAGCGCGCCGGTCACCCAGCGCTTGCGGATGCGAGCGTTCAAAACCGCCGCTTCCCGGCGCGGATTGGTCCCCACCAGCAGCAGCGCATCCGCCATCTCGATCCCCGCGATGGTCGTGTTGAACCGATAGGCCGCCGGCACATTCGGATCGAGGAACGCGCCATCCTGCCGGCAGTCGCGATGGACCACCTTCAAATCATCCGTCAGGTCCTTCAGCGCCATCATGGCCTCGCAATCGGCGAGATCCCCGGCGATGACGGCGATTTTTTCCGGCTTCACGGTTTTCAGCTTTTCCGCCACGGCGGCGAACGCCTCCGCCCAGCTTGCGGGACGCAACGTTCCCCCCCGCCGGACATAAGGGGTGTCAAGCCGCCCGACCCGCAGGCCATCGCAGGCATGGCGGGTTTTGTCCGAGATCCATTCCTCGTTCACCTCTTCGTGTAGGCGTGGCAGCACCCGCAGCACCTGCCCCCCCCGCGAGTCGACACGGATGGCGCAGCCCAGGGCATCCAGCACATCGATCGATTCGGTTTTGTGCAACTCCCACGGGCGCGCCATGAAGGCATAGGGACGGCTGGTCAGCGCCCCCACCGGGCACAGATCCACCAGATTACCGGACAATTCGGAATCGAGCGCCTGGCCGATATAGGTGGTGATTTCCATGTGCTCGCCCCGGAACACCGCCCCTAGTTCGGGCACTCCGGCCACTTCGGTCATGAACCGCACGCACCGGGTACACTGGATGCAGCGGGTCATGCAGGTTTTGATCAGCGGCCCCAGGTATTTGTCGGCCACCGCCCGTTTCTCCTCCCGGTAGCGGCTTTTGTCCCCGCCATAGGCCATGGCCTGGTCTTGCAGGTCGCACTCCCCCCCCTGGTCACAAATGGGACAATCAAGGGGATGGTTGATCAGCAACAGCTCCATCACCCCCCGCCGCGCCTTGCGCACCATGGGGCTGTCGGTTTTGACCGTCATGCCGTCGGCCACCGGCAGGGCGCAACTCGCCTGCGCCTTGGGCGGTCCTGGTGAAACCTCCACAAGGCACATCCGGCAATTGCCGGCAATCGACAGCCGGTCATGGTAACAGAAGCGCGGGATTTCGATGCCCAGCCGTTCGCACGCCTGCAACACCGTTGTGCCGGCCTCCACCTCGATCTCAACGCCGTCAATGGTCAGTTTCGGCATGGCTCCCCCTCAGGCCGCCCGGCGGGATGCGCGGGCGGCGATGCGCCGCTCGATCTCCGAGCGGAAATGGCGGATCAACCCCTGCACCGGCCAAGCCGCGGCATCCCCCAGCGCGCAGATGGTATGGCCTTCGATCTGGCGACTGACCTGTTCCAGGACATCGATTTCCTCGAGGTCAGCCTCTCCCGTCGCCATGCGCTCCATCATCCGCCACAACCACCCCGTGCCCTCGCGGCAAGGGGTACACTGGCCACAGCTTTCGTGCTTATAGAAGCGCGACAACCGGGCAATGGCGCGCACGATGTCGGTGGACCGGTCCATCACGATCACCGCCGCCGTCCCCAAACCGGACTGCACCTCGCGCAGGGAATCGAAATCCATCAGCACATGGTCACAGATGTCTTTTGGCAGCAGCGGGACCGACGAACCGCCGGGGATCACGGCAAGGAGATTCTCCCACCCGCCGCGCACGCCCCCGGCATGGCGTTCGATCAGCTCTTTCAAGGGCACGCCCATTTCCTCTTCCACATTGCACGGCGCGTTGACGTGGCCAGAGATGCAAAACACCTTGGTGCCGGTGTTCTTGGGACGCCCCAACCCGGCGAACCACGCGCCGCCCCGGCGCAGGATGGTGGGCACGACGGCGATGGATTCGACATTGTTGACGGTGGTCGGGCAGCCAAACACCCCCACCCCCGCCGGGAACGGCGGTTTCAGGCGCGGCTGGCCTTTTTTGCCTTCGATGCTGTTGATGAGGGCGGTTTCCTCTCCGCAGATATAGGCCCCCATGCCGCGATGGATTCGCACGTCAAAGGCCCAGTCCATGCCACAGGCCCGCGTGCCGATCAGGCCGGCCTCCTTGGCCTCGTCGATGGCCGCCTGCACCACTTCCGCTTCCCGGTAGAACTCGCCGCGGATGTAGATGTAGGCAACGTGTGCATTCATGGACACTCCCGCGAACAGCGCGCCCTCGATCACTTTGTGCGGCTCGTTGCGCAGGATGTCGCGGTCCTTGCAGGTGCCCGGCTCGCCCTCGTCGGCATTGATGACGAGATAATGGGGCCGCTCCGGCGTGGCCGCCTTTGGCATGAAGGTCCATTTCAGGCCGGTCGGAAAGCCCGCGCCGCCGCGTCCCCGCAACCCCGATTCCTTGACCTGATCAACGATCCAGCCCCGGCCCTTGGTCAGCAGTCCTTTCGTGTCGTTCCAGTCTCCGCGCGTGCGTGCCCCCTTCAGGCCGACATCGTGGAACCCATAAAGATTGGTGAAAATGCGGTCCTTGTCGCTCAGCATCACACCTCCCCCTTGACCGGCACGGCCTTGAGGGTGGTCGGTCCGCCCGCCGGACACGAACACTGCCGCCCGGTTCGTGACCCCGGTTTCGGCCGTTCCCCCCGTTGCAACGCCTCCAGAAGCGCCTTCATGGAAGCATGGTCCAGATCCTCGAAATAATCATCCCCGATCTGCACCATGGGTGCATTGACGCACGCCCCGGCGCATTCCACCTCCGCGACGGTGAACCGATGATCGGATGTGGTTTCCCCCGGGGAGATCCCCAGCACTTCCTGGCAGGCCCGCAGAACATCGTCCGATCCCCGCAACCAGCAGGGCAGATTGGTGCAGACCTGCACGTGGTGCTGCCCCACCGGGCGCAGGAGATACATGGTATAAAAGGTTGCAACCTCATAAACCCGCATCGGGGGCACATCAAGAAGCCCCGCGATGTAATCCATGGCGGCCCGCGACACCCACCCCGCCTGCCGCTGGGCGAGATCGAGAAGCGGCATGGTGGCGCCCGCCTGCCTGCCGGACGGATAGCGGTCGATCAGCGCCTGCGCTTTTTTCAGGTTGTCGTCCGTGAAGACGAATGCTGTCGGTTCGGGGGAAATGGAAGACTGTTCACTCATCGGTCGATCTCGCCGAAAACAACGTCAAGGGAACCGATGATCGCGGTGACATCGGCAAGCATGTGTCCGGTCGTCAGCACGTCCATGGCCGAAAGATGGACATAGCCGGGGGAACGGATGGCACAACGATACGGCCGGTTGGTCCCATCCGCCACGAGATAAACACCGAACTCGCCCTTGGGGGCTTCCGTTGCCACATACACTTCGCCGGCCGGCACATGGAAGCCTTCACTGAACAGCTTGAAATGATGGATCAGGGCTTCCATCGACTGTTTCATTTCTTCCCGCCGGGGCGGGGAGACCTTCTGGTTGTCCGTCCGCACCGCCCCCGAGGGCATTTTTTCAAGACATTGTTTCATGAGACGCACCGACTGGCGCATTTCCTCGACCCGAACCAGATAACGGTCATAGGCATCGCCCGTGCGGCCCACCGGAATATCGAAATCAAGCTCGGCGTAAACTTCATAGGGTTGGGCCTTGCGCAAGTCCCAAGGTACGCCGGCGGCCCGCAGCACCGGCCCGGAAAATCCCCAGTCCATCGCCAGATCGACCGTGACCGGGCTGATATCGACGGTCCGCTGCTTGAAGATGCGATTTTCCGTCAGCAGCGTTTCCATATCGTCGATCACGCGGGGAAAGGTTTCGCACCAGGCCAGGATATCTTCGGCAAGACCCGCCGGCATGTCAGAGGACACGCCGCCGATGCGGAAATAGTTGGCATGCATGCGGGCGCCCGATACCCGCTCATAGAATTCCATCAACCGTTCCCGTTCCTCGAACATCCACAACAGCGGCGTCATGGCGCCCACGTCCAGGGCATAGGAGGTGAGGTTGAGGATGTGGCTCATGAGACGCGAGATCTCGGCATAGAGCACCCGGATATATTGGGCGCGCCGCGGCACATCGAGACCCAACAGTTTTTCCACCGCCAGCACGAACGAATGCTCCATCGACATCGGCGCGCAATAATCGAGCCGGTCGAAATACGGCGTGCTTTGGGCATAGGTTTTGTATTCGATCAGCTTTTCGGTGCCCCGGTGCAACAGGCCGACGTGGGGATCAGCGTGTTCGATCACCTCCCCCGACAGCTCCAGAACCAGGCGCAACACCCCATGGGCCGAAGGGTGCTGCGGCCCGAAGTTGAGCGTGCAGGTATTGGTTGGGGTCATGTCAGTTCTTTCCTTCCGCCTTCTCGTCCCCGGGCAATTTTGATCCCTCCCAGGGGCTGAGGAAATCGAAGCTGCGGAATTCCTGTGTCAGTTTGACCTGTTCGTACACCACCCGTTTGCGTTCATCGTCGTAGCGCACTTCGACATGACCGGTCAGCGGGAAATCCTTGCGCAAGGGATGACCTTCGAATCCATAGTCGGTCAAGAGGCGGCGCAAATCCGGATGGTCGCTGAACGCCACCCCGTACATATCCCACACCTCGCGCTCGAACCAGTTCGCCGAGGCAAAAACACCCGTCGCCGAAGGCACCGGCGTCACCTCATCGGTGGTCACTTTCAGGCGGATGCGCTGGTTATGGCGCAGAGAAAGAAGGTGATAGATCACCTCGAACCGCTCTTCCCGTTCCGGATAATCGGCTCCCGCCAGGAACACGAGTTGCCGGAACTGACAGTTGGCATCATCCCGCAGGAATGTCAGCACCTTGATCAGATCCACCCGCTGCACGGCGAGTGTCAATTCCCCCCGTGCGATGGTTGCATCCACCCTGTCCTGCGGCAACGCGGCCCTGACGTATTCCCCCAGATCTCGCAACACCTGAAGCATGCCCCCTCCCGTCACCGGAACAACGTTCCCGTGCGCCGAATCTTTTTCTGCAACTGAAGAATACCGTACAGCAAAGCCTCCGCCGTTGGCGGGCAGCCCGGGATATAAATATCAACCGGGATGATCCGATCGCACCCCCGCACGACCGAATAGGAGTAGTGATAATACCCACCGCCGTTGGCGCAGGACCCCATGGAAATCACCCACCGCGGTTCGGCCATCTGATCGTACACCTTGCGCAAGGCCGGGGCCATTTTGTTGGTGAGCGTGCCGGCGACGATCATGACATCGGACTGGCGCGGGCTTGGGCGGAACACGACTCCGAAACGGTCCAGGTCATAGCGCGAACACGCGCTATGGATCATTTCGATGGCGCAACAGGCCAGCCCAAACGTCATGGGCCACAACGACCCGGTGCGCGCCCAGTTGACCAGCGCATCGACGCTGGAAAGAACAAACCCCTTCTGGCCGATTTCCTCCCCCACCAGGGCCAGCAGCCTGTCCTGCTCCATCCCCGGCGGCGGCGCCTCCGGCATTGCGAGTTTCACTCCCATTCCAGCGCCCCTTTCTTCCACTCGTAAACGAATCCGACTGTCAGAATTCCCAGAAACACCATCATCGACCAGAATCCGAACAGGCCGATTTTCCCCAAGGCCATCGCCCATGGAAACAGGAAGGCCACTTCCAGATCGAAGATGATGAAAAGAATCGCCACAAGATAAAAGCGGATATCAAAATGCGTGCGGGTATCCTCGAAGGCTTCGAACCCGCATTCATACGCCGAATCCTTTTCGGCGTCGGGCCGTTGCGGCGCGACGATGTAGGAGGCGACAACGGCGCCCCCCGCGACCACGCCAGCGATCCCCAGAAAAACCAGGATCGGCAGGTATTCCTTCAGGAAATCTTCCACAACGCACCCCCACCACCCGATGGGCACCGTACCTTATTTCTAGCCGGTTCCCTTCCCTCGACCGTTTGAGTTTAAGGCATCTCTCCCCTCCAAGTCAAGGCCACTTCAAGGCAATCGCATTTTGATGCGCAGGTTCATTCTCAACCGGCTCACACGTTTTACAACAATTTGATCATCGCGGCGATGGCTCCCACGGCAACCGTCAACATGGCCCCCAGCTTGATTGTCAGGCGCAATTCCAATTCGCGTATCTTGGCATCAAGACGCATTTCCGACTCGCGTATCTTGGCATCCAGACGCAGTTCCAACTCGTGTATCTTGGCATCCAGACGCACTTCCAATTCGTGCAACTCGGCGCGCACGGCAGCGAACTCGACCGCGGTGGCGGCTTCCAGACGGGAGAACTCGACCTTGGTGGCGGCTTCCAGACGGGAGAACTCGACCTTGGTAACGATTTCCATTTCCAGACGGGCGAAATCGGCCTTGGTGGCAAGATCTGAATCGACGGCGGCTTCCTTGATCGCTTCGGCAATTCCATTGG
>WOUV01000217.1 GCA_009773045.1 Rhodospirillaceae bacterium
TGAAAAAGAACGCCAGAAACTCCGGCAAATAACGCTCGATGGCTTCCTTCCATGGACTGTCGTAATCGTCGCGGGACAAAGACATCGTATGGACCTTGTACACCGTTCAGTCTTGATCGGTCGTGATCAAGACTCAAATGAAGGAGGTGGTGCGTATCATGGTTTTCAAGCTTTGACGATGCGTTCACGATACTCAAACACGTCGCATGTGGCGTTACGGGTATCAACCACCAGATGACTGTAGCGCACCAGTTCGGCATAGTCCACGCCATCATGATCGGTGCAGATCAGCGCGGCGTCAAAGCCCGCCAGCGACTCCGGCGTCCAGGGAATACAGTGCATGCCGGCACATTCCGGGTGTTCGCGGTTCGGACGGATGACGGGCACCAAAGGGTCGAAATAGGCGACCCCGGCGCCACGGGTTCTCAACAGTGTCATCAGCTGATAGGCTGGGCTTTCGCGGTCGTCATCGACATTTTTCTTGTAGGCGATACCGAGAACCAGCACCTTTGCCCCCTTCAACCCTTTGCCGAAACGCGCGTCCATCTCCTCGGCCAGGCGCCGTATGACATGGGCCGGCATCGCCGTGTTGATCTCGCCGGCAAGTTCGATGAAGCGCGTCACGATATTAAATTCGCGTGCTTTCCAGGTCAGATAGAAGGGATCGATCGGAATACAATGGCCCCCAAGACCCGGACCAGGATAAAAGGGCATGAAACCGAAGGGTTTAGTCTTGGCGGCGTCGATCACTTCCCAGACATCGATGCCCATGGCGTCGAACACGATCTTCAGTTCGTTGACCAGGGCGATATTGACGCTACGGAAAATGTTTTCGGTCAGCTTCACCGCCTCGGCCGTGGCCGTCGAGGAAACGGGCACCACGCCAGCGACGATGCGGCCGTAGAAGGCGCACGCCAGCGTGCGCGCGGTCGCGCCATCGCCGCCCACAACCTTGGGGATCTTGCGGGTGTCATAGAGAGGATTACCGGGATCCTCGCGCTCGGGTGAATAGGCTAGAAAGAAGTCCTCCCCAGACTTCAAACCGCCCGCTTCAAGAATCGGACGCAGGATCTCGGTCGTCGTGCCGGGATAGGTGGTCGATTCCAGAACCACGAGTTGGCCTTTCCGCAGATGCGGCGCGAGTGTTTTGACGGTGGCCACGACATGGGTCATGTCTGGCTCGCGGTGGCGGGTCAGCGGCGTTGGCACACAGATCAGCAGCACATCACAGGTGCCGATGCGTGAGAAATCGGTGCACGCGATAAAGCGTCCCCCCCGGACCAATTCTTCGATCATCGTATCTGGGATGTGGCGGATGTAGGACCGGCCCGCGTTGAGTGCATCTACTTTGGAGCCATCGGTGTCAAACCCCAGAACGGAATACCCTTTGTCATGGATGGCGCCGACCAGCGGCAATCCGACATAGCCAAGCCCGACCACGCCAACCGTGGCGGTCCCTGTCTCAAGGCGCAGCAGAAGTGTCGCGCTTTCGGACACAGACCGCCCGGAGGATCCCGGTGCTTCATGAACGTCGGTGCATGATTCGCCGGCTGCACGTTTGATCATTTTCTTCTCCTTGTTCATGACCCGGACGGTACAAGGTGGTACCAGATCCATCAAGGTCTGACAAGGCAACTACAAGTTGTTCTTATCTCATTTTCTCCATCAGCAGCACGAAAGGGCCGGCGAGGGTCGGTGAGGGCTGCACGGGAACGGACCAAAGTGAACGGATGTGTCGCCGGTCACATCGAAATGGGGCGCATAGCGTGTTTTGGTGAGCATATCTGCCGTGTTGCCGCACACCAGAACCGGCCGTCCCCGCTCGAAAGAGTGATGATCATCAAGATCGAACCCATGCGGATATCCCGGCAGGGTGCCGCGATAGCAGGCCACATGGCCATAGTCCTCACAGGCGTCTTCCAGAGCGAGCTTGAACGCCCGCACGGTGGTTGAAAAGAACCGGACGGGACCGATCTTGTGCGTGATCTCCGGGGTGTGAAGGGCCAGCGGACGCCGGCTGAGGGTACGGACATCAGCACAGCCCGCGTGTGCCATCATACGGCAGAAATCCTCGGTATAAAGCGCGCCCCCCAGACATTCCCCCCGCAGCACCGGATCGGCCGCAAACGTCGCCGGCACCCGCCGATCGGCAAAGATATCTGAAAAGCACACCTCGCCCCCGGTCTTCAGAACACGGAAAATCTCGGCGAACACCTTGGGCTTGCAGGGGGAAAGGTTGATGACGCAGTTGGAGATGACAAGATCGATGCTTTCTGATTCGATCCCGACCGCCGCTAAATCCTCCATATAGCCCAGACGGAAGTCCACGTTGGCAAAGCCAAAGCGCCCGGCGTGGCCATCGAGATGGCGGCGCGCCACGTCCAGTTGCGCCTCCGTCATGTCAAGGCCGATGACGCGCCCCCTTGGCCCGACCAGTTGGGACAGCACATAACAATCGCGCCCCAAACCACATCCAAGATCGAGAACGCTCAAACCTTCGACCGCCGGCGGAAGGGGTGAGCCGCACCCATAGAAACGTTCCTTCACCTCCGGATGCACGTTGCGCAGACACAAGGCCACCTCCGGCGACACGGGAGCGTCGCTGCAACAGGCCGACGTTTGCAGATCACGGGAAGAATGCAGGATCTCGCCGTAATAGCGTTTGATTTCTTCGATTGAACCGTGGAATTCCATTATGTTCCCTCTATAGTCTCATCTTCCTGAAGGCACTTCCAAAAGTCCTCCCCCATCACGGGGGGAAGGATGTTCAGCGTCTTGTTCCTGACGGGGCGCCGTCGCCTGTTCCCGCCGGAAGCGGGTGACGGCGGCCTTGAGGCGCAACAGGTCGCCATCGAGCGCCGCCTGGCCGTACCACCACTGGAAATCGGGGGAACCGTGGGCCGCGCCAACGCGCAATGCCGCCTGACTCTTTCGCAGCCGTTCCAGAAGGGGCGCGAGATCCGGCACGTCCGGGGCCGCGGCAACGGTAATGGCACTGGGGACAGGCCGTTTCCGGATCGGCGCCCGCATGCGCTCCGTGATGCAGATGGCAATAGGCGCACGTCGGCGCGCGGTAGGCAGCCTCCGCCAGGGGCTGGTTCCAGTCCCAGCGGGGCGATTCCAGGGCCACGATCACCCCGTGTTTCGAGGTCAGATGGCTGCGACCCACCGCCCCGTCGTGGCAGGCACGACATGTTTCCTCCTGCCGCGCCCGTACCGCGCCGTCGTGGCGGGAACCATGACAGGCGGTGCAGCCGGTCTCCCCCGGTGCGGGCCGCGCCGCCAGTCCGCCACCAGGGAGGCGGTTTTCCGTTCGTGGCAGGTCAGGCATTTGGCGTCGGTGAACGGCCCTTCTGTCCCGCCGACCTCTCCCGCCGCGAACAGCGCCAGAAGTACAATCATGGGAAAGCCCAACATCAGTTTCCCTCCGCATCGCGATCGGTGTAGGGACCATGCTTCCACAGGGGTGTGGGATCGTATTTTTTGCCGCTTTTCCGTTCCAAAAGGTCCAAGGCCCGCAGGTCCTTTTCCTGTTCGCGCAGGCGCGCCAGGGAGTCGTGCAGTTTTCGGTGTCCTTCTGTCACCATGTCCGGCGCCCCGTGGGCCGCTCCCTTGTAGGCCAGAAGGTTATCGAAATACCACATTTCGAAATAGTCCCGCTCGATGGCGGAAACGTTGTAAAAGGCCGATGCCTGCCCCTCGTAAAAGCCGATGCGCGCCCGCGGCCAATGCTTTTCCCACCAGTCCACCGGATAGGGCGGGCGCTCGCCGGGTCGGGGCGAAAGCAGATCGTCGGAGCGCAAACCGCGCAACACCCGTTCGGCATCTTCGAGCACGGACCAGGCGCGCGTGCGTTCATGGTTCAGCTCCTTCAGCCAGGTTTCCGCCTGTGCCGCATCGTGGCACTCGCTGCACAGGGCGATCCAGCGTTTGCGTTTGATCTTGTTCTCGGCGGTGAAGGGATTGATTTCTTTCAGGCCGAATTTCCAGAGTGCCTTGTCGGCCACCTGATGGCGGCCTTCCTGCATGTGGCAATAGGCGCAGGTCGGCACCGTGTAATTGCCCTTGCGTAAGGGTTTCGACCAATCCCAGTCCTTGCCCTCGGCCCGATAGCGCCGCCCGTGGGCGGAGGCGAAATAGGCCTCGTCGTCGGGGTGGGGCGGGCCGGAATGGCAGGTCAGACACGCCTCCGGCCGCCGGGCCTCGGGCGGGGTCGAAACGGTGCCGGGTGTGGCAGGAATCGCACTTGGTGGCCACCGAATGGCATTGCAGGCAGGCGGTGGTTTCCGCCTTGGGCTTGTGTCGACGAAATGCTTGGCATCCACCGCCCGCTCCATGGCGAGCGCGTGGCTGGGAAAGCCGTAACGCCGTTCGGCCAGGAATGCGCCGTGCTGTTGTAGGTGACAGGTCCCGCAGGTGGCGGGGGTGGGGAAGGTCAGTGCCTGATGGTCGTTGCCATGGCAGGCATCGCAGGTGACGGGCGCGGCGCCGGAAGACGGCGCGGCATGGCGGCTCGCCTTCCAGTCGTTGACGATGCCAGGGGTCAGGCCCTGGTGGCATTCAAGGCATTCGGGGCCGCTGAACCGCCCTTCCACCCGTTCGGTCTCAGGCCGGTGATAGGCGCCGGGGTCCCAGTATTCATGCACCGGCTCCGGGCGCCAGAGATCCCCGTAAAGGCCGACTCCTTCAGCCTTTGGATCCATGCCGGCAAAGGCGGAGGATGCGGTCAATACCAACAAAAACAAAACGCCGATCCCTCTGGATCCCACATCGCGAAACGCCAGGCTTCCCGTCGGGCATTCGGTCACGCACCGGCCACAGCCCATGCAGTCGGCCACGTCGATTTTCCCTGTGCGCTTGCCCAGTTCCACGACCGGAATGCCCATGTCGCACACTTATTGGCAGGTGCCGCAGTCGGTGCAGGTTTGCGCCTGATAGTCGATGCGATAGAACCCGACGCGGTTCAACAGGCCGAAGGTTGCGCCATAGGGGCATAAATATCGGCAATAGCCCCGGTTGCCGAGCACCGGCGACAGCAGCATGGAAAGCCCAGGTAACTTTCCGACCACGCATGGGGCGGCGACAACAAAAGCTATCCCGCGATCCCATAAAGAACGAAAAAGATCCATTTGCTGTGGCGCAAGGCCCACGCCACCCGTCCGCGTGGCGTGACATGGCGGAAGGCGAACCCGACCGTTTCGCGAATGCCAACGCAGGGACAATTCCAGCCGCAGATGATCCGCCGCCCGAACAACGCCACCGTTCCCAGCACCAGGAAAAAGGTCATGGTGCCGGGGGTGTGCAGCGAGGGAAACTCCGGCTGTCGCCCCAGATAGCCGATAGAAGGCTCGAAGAACGGGAACAGCCACGGGATCAGTCCCCACAACACGGCCACGCAGGCCACCAGCACCATCAGCCGCCGCCGGGTATAGGGGTTGTGCTCGGCCCGGATGCGCCAGATTCCAAAGCCCAGGATCAGGACGTATTCGGTGTAGCGGTTGAGCCAGATCGGACTCTCTGCCCAGAACAGCCAGGTCTCGTTGAGCCAACCAAGGACGCCCAGGGGTGAACGCCGCAAGGCTTAAAACCCGCACCCACACCGCATAGCGCCCGGCCAGGGACTGTTGTTTCATGGCCGGCAGATCCTTGATCGTGAAGGTCCGCCGCCCTTTTTTTCGCGCGGGCATCACGGGGAGTGTTGCGGCGGGGTGCGCACTGTCCATGGGATTATTCCTGTACCACCGGCAGGCTCTGGCGGGTCCATTCCAGCATGCTGCCGTTCACGAGAATCAGATTCGTGAATCCTTGTGTCTTCAGAATGTCGAGCGCCGCCCGCGACCGCCGGTCGGTGCGGCAGATGACGGCCAGCGGCCGGTTCCGCCAGTCTTTCAGAACATGCACCTGTTTCGTCAGATCCGGCAGGGGAATGTTGATGGCGCCGTCGATGTGTCCGCCGGCGAACTCAAGCGCACCCCGCACATCGACCAAGCGCGGCGCGGTGTCATTGGCCTGGAGGCTCTGGCGCAGAGCGGTAACCTCCGCGCGCGTGAAAAAAGCCTGTGCCGTTCCCCGCAGCCGCTTGACGAGTCGCGGCAGGAACAGGGCCACCGCCAGCAGGGCGAGCGCGATGGAGCCTTGCCGGATCGCCCCCGTCCCGTCGCCGGCAAAGGCCTCGCGCCCGGCAAAGCCCAGCCAGGTGTAGGCAAGGCTGCCCGGAATCATGCACATAAAAGTTGTAACACCATAGGGCACCAGGCCGATGCGGGTCACGCCAAAGGCATAATTCATCAGGGTGAACGGAAACAACGGCACCAGACGCACAAAGGCGACAAACCGCCACCCCTCCGCCTCCACCCCGGCGATCAGGGGTTCAAGACGCGCGCCGGTGCGGGCGCGCACCCAGTCCCGCATGCCATGACGGGCGGCCAGAAACGCTAGCACAGCCCCCAGCGTTGCGCCGCTCAGGTTGAGAACGGTGCCAAGAACCGGGCCAAACAAGGCGCCCCCCGCCAGCGCATGCACCGATCCCGGCACGAACAGAACCGTACCCACGGCAAACAGCAGAACGAACACCACCGCACCCCACGGGCCGGCGGCGGTGATCATCTCTTGAAGAGAGGCCGGGCTGTCGCGGAATGCGAACGCCAGTCCCCCCGCCAGCCCCAGCAGGAGAATCAGCACCTTCATGCGGGCAGTGTGGTGGGAAGGGCCGTCACAGGCACCTGCTTGTGCCGATGTTTCTGCCGATGTCTTCTGCTCGAACGGACGGCGGTTGATGGGATAGGTGCCAACCGTTCCCCGAAACGGCTGC
>WOUV01000011.1 GCA_009773045.1 Rhodospirillaceae bacterium
CTCCCGACCAATGCCGTTGGCGTGATAGCGCGCGCCGATCTCGTAGGCGGGCAGATCGTCGGCGGAATCGGAACGAAAATACGCCATCCGTACCCGCCAAGATGGATGACAGGCCAGAAGCGGCCACTCCTGCTCGATGTCTTTCCCGGCCGGCACCAGGGAGTCGATCACGGCATTGACATCAAAGACGCCGCTCACATCGGTGCCGTCGAAAACCGGCCTGCGGATGATGGTTTCGCCCAGGACCGCCTTTCGCAAAAGAAACAAAGTATGATCGGTCGGAAACAGGGTTCCGGGCGGCAAGGCAAAGGTTTTTTGTTCGGGCTGGGTGAACAGAGCCTCGCCGCCGTGGTTCGTGTGTTCCAGGCGAGCCTCGCCGATGATCTTCTCGGGTTCTTCCTCGCCTCGGTTGAGCGTGGCGAAGAAACGATAGCGCAGGCTATCCTTGGCTTCCCAGCTTAAAAAGTCCCACTGACTCGTGGTCGATTCGCCCCGTTCATCCGTCAGCATCATCTCGTTGCGCATTTCGACCGTCCAGCCATCGCAGACATCGGCGAAGCGGGACGCCATGCGGCCCGATGCCGCGGTCACGCCGCCCCCCCGCCCGTATCAGTTCAATCTCGTAAACCACCTCGTGCGCCACAAGATCCGGCCCTGCCACCGCGGCATATCCGCTGCCGGACGCCAGCAGCGCGGCCAGCAGCATCAGGGGGGGGACGCGCCGCGTCATGGGTGACCTCTTCTTCTGCACGAGAGAATAACGGTGGAATATATAACCGTATCTATCATACCTACTTGAACCTGCCCAAACAGATTCAAAGCTGACTTCCTGCTTCGCAGAGGCTGGTTTCACCTTGAGCTTGCACCCAAGGCCAGAGCCTTCCTCTCCACAGGCTGACACCGTGGAACTCACGGCCAAATTCTTCAGATTGGTTGCCGCATTCACGTCGCGGTCGTGAACTGAGCCACAAGCGGAACAAGCCCACTCGCGCACCGACAGCGACAAGGTTTCGAGCTTGTAGCCGCAGTCCGAGCACGTCTTGCTGCTCGGATACCAGCGATCAGCCACCACGATCACCCCGCCGCGCTGTGCCGCCTTGTATTCCAGTTGCCGCCGGAACTCGAAGAAGCCCATATCCGACACGGCACGCGACAAGTGCCTGTTCTTGACCATGCCGCGCACGTTCAAATCCTTGATGCCGATGGTGTGGAACCGACGTGTGAGGCTTTGTCGTGAGTTGGTGCATGGCGTTTTGCCGGATGTTGCTGATCCGTACATGAAGCCTTGCCAGTTTCGCCTTCGCCTTCTTGCGGTTCCGCGAGCCTTTGACCTTGCGCGACAGGCCACGGGACAATCGCCGCAACCGATCCAGCAAGATTTTGTGAGCCTTCGGACCGGTGATGACTTCTCCCGTCGAGAACGTTACCAGTGCCGATACACCCAAATCCACACCCACCGCGCCTTGGTTTTCGGCTTCGGGGAGATGCGAACTGTCCGGAGTATCGACGGTGATGCTGGCAAACCAGCGGTCGGCCACACGGGAGACAGTGGCCGACAGGATCCTGCCGGTAAAGCGCAACGTCTCGCGCATTCGCACCCAGCCAAGTTTCGGGATGCGTATGCGCGAGCCGTCGATGCTGGATTGTTCATTGGTCAGGCTGAATCGGTCGTGGATGCCCTTCTTGCGAAACCGTGGATAGCGGGCGCGACCGGCGAAGAAGTTCTTGAACGCCGCGCCCAACTGGATGATCGCCATTTGCGGCACGTTCTTGGTGACCTCCCGCATCCAGGGGAAGCGCTCGCCTTTGATGCCGTTGAGTTGGCGGCGCAGGGCCATTTGCGAGGGCTTGGATAATGCAGAGTCGGCCTTGCACGCTTTGTACTGCCGTTGCCACTCCGCAAGCGCCCAGTTCCAGGCGAAGCGTGCTGTTCCTGCGGCACGGGCGAAGTACGTCGCCTGTACGTTGTTCGGGTCAAGGGCGATTTTGTGAGCGATCAGCATGATAGGGCCTTCACCGCCTTTTTCACGCCCCCCGAATGGAACCGGGCCTTGAAACACGGCGCATCACCCCGCTCCATGCCGTGTCCGCCACACCCGCAACAAAGGCAGATCAACAACTCCGTGCCCAGGATCCTCTCCCGCCAGCAGAGCAAAGGGGCGCTGCGGCTCGCCAAGATCACTCACAACCGCCAGCGCCGCGGCAAACCCGCCTTCGTGCAGCGGCTCGCTGTAGGCCGATAGCGTGACGACGGCGGGCAAACCGGCCGCCGTCGCCGCGGCAAGACCAATGGCGCTGTCCTCGATCACGAGACACGCGGCGGCCTCCACCCCCAACCGCTCCACGACCCATCGGTAGATATCCGGTTCAGGCTTTTTGTGGGGGACATCCTCGCCACATCCAAGAACAGCGAAAACGGTTGCGACGTGCGGCCCCAGGAGACTGCGCAACAAGGCCTCCACCGCCGACCGTTGCGAGGATGTGGCACAGGCCAGACGCACACCAGCGGCCCGGGCCTCGGCCAAAAGACGGAGCACCCCCGGACGCGCGCGAACCTGCCCTTGCGCGATCCATGCCGCGTAAAGGCGAGATTTTTCCCGGTGCACGGCATCGATCCTACCCAGCTCGACCGCCACGCCGGTTTGCGCCAGAAACGCCCGCAAGCGTTCGCGACCGCCCCCCACGCGCAACAGAGCGCGATAGGTGTCGGCATCCCAATACCAGGGCAGGCCGAAGGTTTCAAAGACGGTATTGAACGCCCGACGATGCACTTCCTCGGTTTCGGCCAGCGTGCCGTCCACGTCAAAAATAATCGCCCCCACGTCGGGGAGAGGTCCGTCGGTTCGTCTCTGCCCGTCAGGCCCCCTCACGTCCGGTCAAATCCTATATCAACGGTTGCTCCGGCGGGTGGATTTTGCAAACGGAAAACAAATTTCGCCTTTTCTCCAGGCGGCAAGGTCGCGATGGGCGGCGCCATCGTTTCGCCCTTGCGCACGATGTGCCTGTTTTCATCCCGGAAGACCAGGCGCATCGACGGCACGGGAATGGAGACGGCGGCCACGTTTTCCATAACGCCCTTGACCAGCAGGACCCGCACACCTTCTTCCATGACGATCAGCGTCGTCACATCGGACAATTTAAGACTCTCGGCCACATTGATCACCGGCAGCCCCCAGCCGGCAAGGGAATTTTGCAGCTCCGGCCACACCCTGAACACCTGTTCGCGTCCCAGCCACGCCCCGCCCAGGCCGATCACCACCACCATCACGCCGATCCCCGCGCCCATCAGAAGGCGGCGCGGACCGTTGTTCTGTTCTTCTTCGCCATCGTCAAAGCCGCTCGCGAAAATCGAGGGAATCGGCCCAGGATCGTCATCAAGGACGAGTTCGTCCAGATTCAGTCTCGAGTCGGGAAAACCTGCGGATTCTTCCGGCCTTGGGTGAACGGTTGGTCGGCGGGGGTCAAAGGAAAAGGCGGCGGAATCGGCACTTGAATCGGCGGTGAACATTCCCTCCGATTCCAATGGAATCTCGTCGTTTTTCTCGCCTCTTTCGTTCCATTCATTCGCATCGCGGCCCCACGTGGCACCCTCTGCCCGTAACGTGTCCTCAAGTGCCGTGGTATTTTCAAGAGTTTCGTCGAGGTCCGAAGGTATTTTTTCGTCAGGGAAAAAGGAGTTTGCCGTTTCCACGCTCTCCTTTTCGACATCCGCCATAATGCTTGTTGTACTGTCGGTTGCCTGCGGCACAGATTCCTGCACCACCGTTTGCGCGTTTTCCTCGGGCAGGGCATGCCAAACGGCACCGCAGGTCGCGCATTTCAGCTTACGACCGGAGGGCTTCAGCAGGTGATCGGCCACCGCGAAGCGTGAATGACATTTCGGACAGGCTACACGCATTTTGCCTCGGCATTTTTGGAGGCGGAATGTTTTCTTTTCCCCGGATCGTTGCGACTTCATTATAAGTCTTCTGGTGCGTCGCTGGCAAGCGCGGAGCGCGGTTGATCAATCGGTTAATCAAAAGGAGTCATGGTGCCGGACATTTCCCCCGCCAACAACGTGGTGCGTTTCGAGAGCGTGGGTTTGCGGTACGGACAGGGGCCGGAAATCCTGCAAGATATCACGCTCTCCCTTGCTACGGGGGCGTTTTACTTCCTGACCGGGCCAAGCGGTGCCGGCAAGTCTTCGCTCCTGAGCCTGATGTATCTGGCCCAGCGTCCGTCGCGCGGTGTTTTGACCCTGTTCGGCCAGGATGTTTCCCTGACGCGGCGCCAGATGCTGCCGGCCATCCGTCGCCGGGTGGGGGTCGTATTCCAGGAATTCTGGCTGCTGGACCATTTGTCCACTCTTGACAACGTGGCCTTGCCCTTGCGGGTGGCCGGTGTGCGCGAGGAGGAAATCATGAAACACGTGCCAGAACTTCTGGCATGGGTGGGGCTTGCCCATTATCTTCACGCCAAACCATCGACCCTCTCTGGTGGCCAGAAACAGCGGGTTGCCATCGCCCGGGCCGTGATCAGCCGACCAGACCTTTTGCTCGCCGATGAACCGACAGGCAACGTGGATGACCGCATTGCCATGCGGCTGCTGCATCTTTTCATCGAACTGAACAAACTTGGAACAACCGTGGTCATCGCGACCCATAACGAACGTCTGGTGCGGCGGTTCAATTTTCCGCGCATGCATCTGGAAAACGGCCGCCTGACTTTGTATGCACCGTACCAGGACCCGGCGGTGCCGGATGAGATCTGATGTTCAAACGCCGTTCAGACCTGCCGTTTGACAACGACGCAACGAGTCACTTCCTGCCGACCATTGTGGCCGTGATGGTGTTTCTGGCTGTTCTGGCCACCACCGGTGCCATGGTCATTCAGGACATTCTGGAGCGCTGGCATCGCGATGTCTCGGGCACCGTAACGGTCCAGGTGGGCGCCCTGGCAAGCGATTCCCTTGCCGAAGTCCAGCAAAGGGTCGATGCGGCGATCACCGTGTTGCAGAACACTCCCGGCATCGCCGCGGCGCGCCCCCTGGACCAGCGCGAGATCGCTGATCTGCTGGAACCCTGGCTGGGATCGACCGAACTTGTGGCCGACTTGCCATTGCCGCGTTTGATCGATGTGACCTTGCGCAAGGGAGCGACGGTCGATATGAACGCCCTGACGCAGCGCCTTGCCGAAACAGTCCCCGCGACATCCCTTAACGATCACCAGGTCTGGCTGTCGAAACTGGTCCGCCTGGGCCGCGGGCTGGAGGTGCTGGCCTTGAGCGTGGTGGCCATGGTCATTGCCACCACGGCGGTCGCGGTCGCGCACGCCACCCACAGCGCACTGGCGATTCACCATTCCGTGATCGAGGTTTTGCATATCGTCGGCGCTCATGACGATTACATCGCCCGCCAGTTTGCACACTTGTCGCTGATTCAGGGGCTGCGTGGTGGTTTTTGGGGGCTTATGCTGGCAGTGCCGGTTCTGGGGATCATCGGCTGGCTGGCGAGTCATCTGGAAAGCGGTCTGTTGCCGGCTTTTGTCGTCAGACCCTTCCATCTGGTTAGTCTTGGCCTTCTGCCGCTGGGAATGGCCGGACTGGCCCAACTCACCGCCCGAATCACTGTGCACCGAACCCTGGCGCGCATGCCATGAACCAGAACAGACCGTGAAACTGTCGTGAGCACGGAGAATACCGGGCATGGACCGCGTTTGACGACCCTAGTGGCCTCTGTCCTGGCCGCCCTTGGAGCGGCTTGGCTGGTGGGGCTGATCTGGTATGCGGCCGATATGCGCGCCGTCGTGGCCGAAATGGATATGCACACCGATGCCATCGTCGTTCTGACCGGCGGGAGCGTGCGGGTCAAAACCGGCATCGCGCTGTTGCGGTCCGGTCGGGGAACACGGCTGTTCATTTCGGGTGTCCATGCGGATGTGGATCTCGCCGACCTGACACGATCCATCGACGAAACACCAGAGGATCTGGGTGAAAGGATCACGCTTGGCTATGCCGCCGGCGATACCATCGGCAACGCCGCCGAAACCGCGGCCTGGATGCAGGCCAACGGCTATGTTTCCCTGCGGCTCGTGACCGCCGCCTATCACATGAAACGGAGCGTGCTCGAATTCCAGCGGGTGATGCCCGGGGTCAGAATCACCCCCCACCCGGTCTTTCCTCTGGCATTCAAGCAGGAGGAATGGTGGCGTTGGCCGGGCACGGCAACCTTGATCGCCACCGAATACACCAAGTATCTGCTGGCGCTGTTTCGTCATTGGATCGTGAACAGATTTTTGTGATAATGGACTGGAACATGACCAAGGACCACGGAGGGACTACGGAGGGACCAATTCTTTCCTGTCATCCCCTGTGATACCGTCGAGCCTTGATCCTCAGGGCTTCCCCTCAGACGCCGGGCGTCCGCGGGGGGGGGTACCGTGCGGCGCGCTCACCCTGGGCGTCAGTCGGGACTGGGGCCGAGAGGGATGATTTCCCAGAGGAGACAGTATGATCGTTGTCCGCTCCGCCCTGTTCAACATCTTGTTTGTGCTATGGACCGTGGGGTTGGGGGGCGTGGTTGTCGTGCCGGGGCTTGTGGGGCCGCGGGGTTGGACTCAAGGTTTTGCGCGTTTGTGGGTTCGGGGGATTTTTTTACTCCTGCGGGGAATCGTCGGAATCCGGCACGAAATCCGCGGACTGGACAATTTGCCACGAGGCCCGGTGATCATCGCCGCCAAGCATCAGTCAGCCTGGGATACCTTGGTCTTCCATACATTTCTTGACGATCCCGTTTTCATCGTGAAGCGGGAATTGTTTGCCCTGCCCATCATTGGCTGGCTCATGCGCAAAAGTGGCTGCATCGGCATTGACCGATCGAAAGGAGCACGGGCCTTGAAAAAGATGGCCGAAGGCGCGCGGCGGGCCAGGGCCGATGGCCGCCAGCTCGTCGTTTTTCCGGAAGGCACGCGCACGGCTCTGGGGAATGTCGTGGCGTACCAGCCGGGGGTTGCCATGCTCTCCCGCGATCTGTCCTTGCCCGTGGTGCCGGTTGCCTTGAACTCGGGCCTGTTCTGGGGACGGCGCAGTTTCATGAAACGGCCGGGGCGGATCGTGCTTGAAATCCTGCCCGCCATGCCGGCCGGATTGGAACGGCATGTGTTCATGGCCGAACTGCAATCCCGCATCGAGTCCGCCTCGCGAAGGCTTGCGCCGTGACGACGGGGCAAGCACATTGGACAAAAAAGACGATGGGACACAGGCTTTGAGGATGATGTTCGGGACATTGTACTGGCGGGTGCGCCCTCTTCTCATGTTTTGTCGTACACGATCGAGCCATGCCTAACGGACCCCTTGCCGTCTATCGTCAGCGCCTTGCCGCCGGCACGCTACAGCCCGATCCTGCCCAGGAACTGGCCGCGGAAAAACTTGAAAGCCTCCACCGCGCCCTGTGCGACTACCGCCCCGCCCCCGCCGGGTGGAAGGCCCGGTTCGGCCTGGCGCGCCGCCGCGAGACACCCCCGCAAGGGTTGTATCTGTGCGGTGACGTGGGACGCGGCAAGTCCATGCTGATGGACATATTCTTTCAGGCCACCCCCGTCACCGCCAAGCGCCGAGTCCATTTCCATGCCTTCATGCGCGACATCCACGAGGCCCTGCACGCCTGGCGCCGCGCGCCGGGCAAGGAAACCGACCCCCTGCCCGTCCTCGCCCGCGACAGCGCCCGCCAGAACTGGCTCTTGTGCCTGGATGAGCTGGAGATTCGCGATATCGCCGATGCCATGATCGTCGGCACGTTGTTCGAAGAACTGCTGGCGCAAGGGGTCGTGGTGGTGACGACATCGAACCGTGCGCCCGATGACCTTTACAAGGATGGATTGCAGCGCGAGAAGTTCCTGCCCTTCATCGCCACCCTCAAGAACCGGCTCGATGTGTTGGAGCTGTCGGGGGAGCGGGACTTTCGGCTGGGGCGTCTACAGGGCCTGCCGGTCTATCACCAGCCGCCGGGTCCGGCCGCCGAGGCGGCCCTTGCGGAATGTTTCCGTCGCTTTTCCGAGGACAGGCCGCCGGGAGAGGAGCATCTTGTCGTTTATGGTCGCATCCTGAAAGTCCCCCACGCGGCGGGGCGCGTGGCCCGGTTTTCGTTCGCCGAACTGTGCGAGACACCCCTTGGCGCCAGCGATTATCTGCACCTTGCCACCCATTACGATGTCATGATCATCATGGACATTCCGCGCCTTTTCCCCGAACGGCTGGACGTGGCGCGACGGTTCGTCACCCTGATCGATGCCTTGTACGAACACCGGGTCTTGTTGATATGCTCCGCCGAGGCGCCGCCGCACGCCTTATACCCCGCCGGTCAGGGCGCCTTCGAATTCCAGCGCACGGCGAGCCGCTTGATGGAAATGCAGGCCGATGACTACATCCGCCGCCCGCACCTGACGTAACGAACCGACGTTCCATAGCATTTGACTCCTTGCCTGCAAGACCGTATACAGCACCCTTGTTTCCAGACGATCCCAATGGAGTTAGACTCGTGAAGCGTACCTATCAGCCGAGCAAACTCGTTCGTGCCCGCCGGCACGGTTTCCGCGCCCGGATGGCCACCGTTGGCGGGCGCCGCGTCATCAGAAACCGCCGCGCCAAAGGCCGCAAGCGTCTTTCTGCATGAAGACGGAATCTGCATGAAGACAGAACTGGTCCGTCTCAAGCGGCGGGGAGATTTTCTCCGGGTCGCCAGGACTCAGCACAAATGGGTGACGCCGGGTCTCATCCTTCAGGCGGCCCCCATGGTGGATGCTGTTCCTGCTGGATTCATACCCGTCGTGCGGATCGGGTTCACCGTCAGCCGCAAGGTGGGCAATGCCGTGGTGCGCAACCGGGTGCGACGGCGCCTGCGGGCGCTGGCGGCGGCAGTATTGCCGGAAGTGGTCAGACCCGGGCAGGATCTGGTTCTGATCGGTCGGACCGGGACACGAAAGCGCACCTATGCCGACCTTCTCGCCGATCTGAAAACCGCGGTGCACCGCCTGGGCGTTTCCCACGAGGCGGCGTCGCAAAAAGGAACGCGCCCGCGCAAGGGGGGTTCACCAAATGCTTCGCCAGAAATGAAAAAACCGTCATGACATCGCCCGCTGCCGTCGTTTTGACAGTCCTTGTGCGACTCTATCAGGTCCTGATTTCGCCGGTGTTGCCGGGGAGGTGTCGCTATCTGCCGACATGTTCGGCCTATGCGGTCGAGGCCATCAAACGTTTCGGGGCCGTGCGGGGCGGATGGCTGGCGGTACGCCGGCTTGGGCGGTGCCATCCCTGGGGCGGCCATGGCTATGATCCGGTGCCCGAGCACTGGCAGGATGTCCCTGCCCACAGACATTCCCCCCTTTCCTGATTTCCCTGGCGGATGGCAAAACCATGTCGGAACAGCGCAACGTGATTCTGGCGGTCGTTCTTTCCCTGGCCATCATGCTGATGTTCCAGCTTTTCCTGGTGCCTTCCCCCCCACCGGCTGGCCAACAGCACCCGCCGCAGCAGGAGTCCACCGCGCCGGCGCCGATCACGCCCTATGACATCGCGCCCGTTGCCTCCGGCGCCATGCCGCCGCCGACACCGGTTCTCAGCGATCCGGCGGCACGGGTTGCCATCGACACGCCCAGCCTGCACGGTTCCCTGTCCCTGATCGGCGGCCGTCTTGATACCCTGACCCTTGTCAAGTACCACGTCACCCCGGATCCGCAGGCGGCGGAAATCACTTTGCTTGCCCCTCCGGGCACCACGACGGGCACCCCGTATTACGTCGATTTCGGCTGGGCGCCGGTCACGCCAGGGATAGAGGTTCCCGGCGCCACCACCCGCTGGAGCGCCGATTCGCAAACCTTGGACGTTAATGCGCCGGTGACCCTGACCTGGATCAGCCCGCAAGGGATCGTTTTTCGCCGGATAGTATCGGTTGATGCGCATTATGTGTTCACCATCCGGCAAACTGTCGAGAATCGCAGCGGCGCTCCGCTGACGCTCGCCCCTTATCAGGCGATCTATCGTTATGGCACGCCGCCGACCCAGGGCATGTACATTCTGCACGAAGGGCCTCTTGGCGTGCTCAATGGAACGTTGCGGGAGAAGGATTATTCAGATCTGAAGGAAGACGGAAAAGTCTTCAAGGAAGAATCCGAAGGCGGGTGGGCCGGCCTCACCGACAAGTACTGGCTGGTGGCCCTGCTTCCCCCGCAACACCAAAAAAGCACCGTGCGCTTCCTGCATCAGATGGTTTCGGGAAGCGATGTCTATCAGGTGGATCACGTCGGCCCGTCCCAAACCGTGGCGCCGGGAGCCACGATCACGGTGGAATCCGGCGTTTTCGCCGGCGCCAAGGAAGCCCAGCTGCTGGACCATTACGTCGAAACCCTGAAGATCCCCCACTTCGACCTTGCCATCGATTTCGGCTGGTTCTATTTCCTGACCAAACCGTTCTTTCACGCGCTGACGTTCCTGCACGGGCTTGTGGGCAACTTCGGCATCGCCATTTTGCTGTTCACGGTCCTCATCAAGGCGCTAGTCTTTCCCCTGGCCAACAAGTCCTATCAGGCCATGAGCAAAATGAAAAAATTGCAGCCGGAGTTGAAACGGTTGCAGGAACGTTTCAGCGATGACCGGATGCGGCTCAATCAGGAAATGATGACCCTGTACAAGCAGGAAAAGGTCAATCCGGCGGCGGGGTGTCTGCCGATCGTGATTCAGATTCCCATCTTCTTTGCCCTTTACAAGGTTTTGTTCGTCACCATTGAAATGCGACATGCGCCGTTTTTCGGTTGGATTCAGGATTTGTCGGCTCCCGATCCGACGAGTCTTTTCAACCTGTTCGGTCTCATTCCCTGGACGCCCCCGACGTTGCTGCATATCGGCGTCTGGCCGCTGATCATGGGCGTCACCATGTGGTTGCAACAGAAGATGAACCCCCAACCCACCGATCCCATTCAGGCGCGTGTTTTTGCCGTCCTGCCGGTGGTATTCACGGTGATGCTGGCGCAATTTTCGGCGGGATTGGTGATCTATTGGGCGTGGAACAACGTTCTGTCGGTGATACAGCAGTGGGTGATCATGAAAAAAATGGGTGTGAAGATTTGAACGGCGCATCTCCCGCGGCACATCCCGCGGCAAACGATCAGACACAGGACGACGCACAGGGAGCGCACGAAGAATCCCTGGCGTCGGATTCTGGGGAGATCGAGGCGGGGCGACGGCTGTTCGCCGGGCCGTGCGCGTTTCTCATCGCCGCGGCCGAGGTGACGCAATTGCCGCCGTTCAGTTTGCCCGAGATCGCCTTTGCCGGACGCTCCAACGTCGGCAAGTCCAGCCTGATCAATGCGCTGACCGGACGGCGCACCCTGGCCCGCACCGCCGCAACGCCGGGCCGCACCCAGCAGGTGATCTTTTTCCAACTGGCACAGCGCCTGATGCTGGTGGATCTGCCAGGATATGGCTATGCCGAGGCGCCGAAGGCCGTGGTCAAACACTGGACCGGCCTTGTGTACGACTACTTGCGCGGGCGGCCTTCGCTCCGCCGTGCCCTATTGCTGATCGACGCTCGCCACGGGATCAAGGACAACGACCGCGCGGTCATGCGGATGCTGGACCAGGCGGCGGTGAGTTATCAGCTCGTTCTGACCAAGGCCGACAAGCTGAGCGCCGGGGAGGCCCAGGCCCGGCAGGCCGCCACTCTGCTGGAGGCCGCCCGCCATACCGCCGCCCATCCCCAGGTGCTCGTCACCAGTGCCGAGCGGCGCACCGGCCTGCCCGATCTACGCGCCGCCCTGGAACGTCTTGCCCCGCCCGCGTGAAGGAGCATCGCCCATGACCCCTTCTGCCGTCCGATCCCCCAGCGAGCGGGACATCTGGCTCGCCAAGGCCCAGACACTGGTGGAGGCCCTGCCCTATATGCGGGCCTTTTCCGGCGAAACCTTTGTGGTCAAATACGGCGGCCACGCCATGGGGGAGGAGCACCTTGCCGCCGATTTCGCCCGCGACGTGGTGCTGCTGAAACAGGTCGGCATCAATCCCGTGGTGGTGCACGGGGGCGGACCGCAAATCGGCGCCATGCTGCAACGGCTGCACATCCCCAGCCGGTTCGTGGACGGCCTGCGGATCACCGATGCCGACACCATGGCGGTGGTGGAGATGGTCCTGTCGGGCCTCATCAACAAACAAATCGTCTCGGCCATCAACCAGCAGGGTGGCTGTGCCGTTGGCCTGTCGGGCAAGGACGGCCGGTTGATTCAGGCCACTCAACTGCACCATGCGACGACCGATCTGGGACAGGTGGGAGACCCTGCGACCATCACCCCCCATATCCTTGACATCTTCCGCAAGTCAGACATCATCCCGGTCATCGCACCGGTGGGCGTGGGGGAGACGGGCGAAAGCTATAACATCAATGCCGACACCGCCGCGGGCGCCATCGCCGGGGCACTGGCGGCGCGGCGGCTGTTGATGCTGACCGATGTCGATGGCGTGTTGGACCGGGAAGGCCGCCTGATCGCCGAAATGACGCACGCCGAAGCCGAGGCCATGATCGCGGAGGGAACCCTCACGGGCGGCATGATTCCCAAGGTGCGCACCTGCCTTGATGCCGTGGCGCGCGGGGTGGAAGCGGCGGTCATCCTGGATGGCCGGGTGCCCCATGGGATTCTCCTGGAACTCTTGACCGTCCGTGGGGCGGGAACGTTGATCCGGGGAAGCTGAAAACACTGAAAAAAGGCTTGTGCATGATCGACCTGATCCCAGGCGGCCTGGTCGTGTGCGTGGGCGATGCGATGGTGGATCGCTACGTCTACGGCATCGTGGAACGGGTATCCCCGGAAGCGCCCATTCCGGTTTTGCGTATCACCCGCGAGGCCGGCATGCTGGGCGGCGCGGGCAATGTGGTGCGCAATCTGCTGGCCTTGGGCGCGCACCCGACGCTTGTTTCGGTGCGCGGCGACGATGCCGCGGGCGAGGAACTGGCGGCCCTGCTGGCCCGTCACCCCGACGTGGAGAGCCACCTGGTGGTGGAGCTGGAGCGCCAGACTCCGGTCAAGACCCGTTTCGTCGCCCAGGCGCAACAATTGTTGCGGGCCGATCGCGAGACGACAGCCCCCCTTTCGTCCGCCGCCCGGCACGCCCTGGTGATGCGGGCGAAAGCCGTGCTGGATGGCGCGGCGGTGGCGGTGCTGTCGGACTATGGCAAGGGTGTGCTGAAGGAAGGCATTGCGGCGGAACTGATCGCGGCGGCCCGGGGGCGGCCCGTTCTCGTCGATCCCAAGGGCACCGATTACGGCTGTTATCGGGGGGCGACGCTGCTGACCCCGAATCGGCACGAGCTGGCCGAGGCGACTCGCCTGCCCACCGGCACCACGGACGAGGTGATCACGGCGGCCCGCCGGCTGATTGAAACCTGTGCGGTCACGGCCGTTCTCGCCACCCGCAGCCAGGACGGCATGACACTTGTTCACGCCGACGGCACGGTCCATCACCTGCCGGCGCAGGCGCGTGAGGTCTTTGATGTATCCGGCGCGGGAGATACCGTCGTTGCCACGCTGGCCGCTGTTCTGGCCGGTGGTGCACCACTGGCGGAGGCGGCCCGGCTTGCCAATGTGGCCGCGGGGATCGTCGTTGGTAAAGTGGGAACGGCGGTGGCTTCCGCGGCGGAGATCGTCGCGGCGCTCCATCATCAGGATCTGGCCGGTGGCGAGGCCAAGGTGGTCACTCTGGAAACGGCCCTGGAACAGGTGGCGCGTTGGCGCCGGCGCCTCCTGACGGTGGGCTTCACCAACGGCTGTTTCGATCTGTTGCATCCGGGGCATGTGTCCTTGTTGCGGCGGGCACGGGCGGCCTGCAATCGGTTGATCGTCGGCTTGAACAGCGATGATTCCGTGCGACGCCTGAAAGGCGAAACCCGTCCGGTGCAATCCGAGACCGCCCGGGCGGTGGTTCTGGCCTCGTTAACGGATGTCGATCTCGTCGTGCTGTTTCGCGAGGACACGCCGCTTGCGTTGATCGAAGCCCTTCGTCCCGACGTTCTGGTCAAGGGAGCCGACTATACGGTTGAAACCGTGGTGGGCGCTTCTGTGGTGCAGGGATATGGCGGAAAGATCCTTCTTGCCAACCTGGAGGAAGGTTTCAGCACCACGACGACGATCGCAAGAATGACACGATGACAGGGATTGCGTTTGCCCGGAAAGAAGAAGACCTGTATTGTTTCAAAAAGCACACGGGGAGTAGCTCAGACTGGTAGAGCATGGCGTTTGGGACGCCAGGGCCGCAGGTTCAAATCCTGTCTCCCCGACCATCCCTCCCGCGCGGCATCATGGGGGAAGACAGAACGGTATCGCTCAGAACCGGGAAACGGCGCGAGTCGAACATCTGGTAATGCCACCACTCCTTG
This sequence comes from Rhodospirillaceae bacterium, assembly GCA_009773045.1. GTDB lineage: Bacteria > Pseudomonadota > Alphaproteobacteria > Rhodospirillales > Rhodospirillaceae > WOUV01. Next base: position 14,394 of record WOUV01000011.1, read on the forward strand.
CGATAATAATCCCAGCCCGCGGTGGTCATCAGGCCGATCAGCAGCAAGCGGTTGCGCTGGGCGAGAGGGGAAACAGCCTCGCTGCCATGGTGCGAACGCGGCGAAAAATGATCGAACGGTGTTCCCATATCCAGTTCCTGGCCGCTTGCCGCCTCGACCAGGGTAAGGTCGATGGCCACTCCCCGCGAATGCGGCGAACCGCGGCGGGGATCGGCCAGAAAATCGGGATCGGGCGTATGATTCCACAGCACCCACTGGGCTTCGGCCGGACGGAAGGCATCGAAAATCTTGAATCGCAGACCGTGGGGACGGGCAAGGGCGATCGCCCGCTCCAGAAGAACCACCGCCTCGGCATGCATAGAGCAGCCGGGGTGCGCATACACCGGGACGCCGGTGAAATTGGCTGCCGTGGCATAAACGATATCCAGGACAACGTCAAAGGCAGGCGGGGCGATGGAAATCAGCATGAGTCGCGACGGTCAGTGGCTGCACATCACAAGTGACAGGTCGTGAGAGTAAGGCAAAAGGACGGACAAGAGCAAGAGCGGGGCAGCGCAATCGGATGAAGGTTCATGTTCCTATAATTTCACATCCCCCCCCCCAATACACGGGGAAAGGATGTCTTTCGCATCCTTGCCTCCTTTTCTAAGTGCCGGGGACGGATTCCCCCAGCTTGAACGCCGGGCGGTCCATTCCGCCCGGCGTTATTGTTTTATCTCCTTGGGCTGGGGGGAGTCGAGGCGCGGGGGGCATCTTCTGGATCAAAAAAACCGCCGGCGGCGCTTTCGGAAACAGCGGAAACGGCAAAGTGTGACTTGAAAGCCACACTCCTCCATAAACGGTATAACACCGTGTGGCTTTTGCTTGCGCGCAAAAGACAAGTCTGGTTCCTTGATCAAGCCAATTTGAAAAAAAATTGGAAGCACCCCGTTAGAGCATGAATGAAGGAGCCATCATGAAAAAATTTCTTTATGGGACAACCGCGCTGGTCGCCGCCGGCCTGATGACCAGCCCCCTCTACGCCGCCGAACCGCTGAAGCTCGGGATTTCCGGCAATCTGCAGGAATGGTTCGGCATCGTGGGGCATGAAAAGGATACCCCTGTCAATGGTACCAAGCGGGGCTTCAACACCTTCGGCATCAACACCGACAACGAGATCAACTTCAGGGCAGTGTCCACGCTGGACAACGGCATCGAGGTGGAGGCGTTCCTTCGCCTGAATATGTATGACAATAACGTGGGGCCAGACTTGGTAGGGGTGGTGCCGGGCGTTCCCACCGCCGGTGCCGGCCTTGATGAGCAGTGGGTGGCCCTGGGCACCGCCGCCGGCAAGGTCTATGCCGGGGCCAAGGATTCCATCAATAGAAGCCTGCACAACGAACCGGTCGATTACGGGATCGGATATGGGGATACCTGGATCTGGACCACGAGGCCGTTGACTGGCCTGACCAGCAACCTTCTTGGGGCGACCCCTGGCAACTGGACCGGGGCTGGCGGCCGGGCGCGCACATCGTTCGAGCAGATGGCAAACCAGGTCCCCATCCTGGGCTACATCAGCCCCAAATTCGCCGGTCTTCAGTTGGGCCTGACCTATGCGCCAAACAGCGGGGCGCTGGGCACGAACAACGATACCAAGGGGATAAGTCCCATAGGGGCCTTCACTGGCGCCACCGACCACTGGGATGTGACCCTGGCCTATTCCCGGGAGTTCGCTGGCGTGTCGATCGGTTTGGACGGCGGTTTCGCCCATCAGGATCTTAGGGATGCTGCTGCCAGACGCCTTGACGGCGGGGAAAACGATGACGCAACGGCCTGGAATGGTGGTCTGAAGATCGGTTATGCCGGATTCACCCTGGGCGCCTCCTTCATGCAGACCAATCGCGCGGGCATGCACATCGACGATGGCAATGCCTGGAATGCCGGTCTCGGCTACGCCAATGGCCCGTGGGGGGCGAGCTACACCTACTTCCAGGAACGGCGCCGGGGGAACCACGCTGTGCTGGTGGCCGATGCGAATGGCGCCCTTCAGCCCGGTGATCGGAACGAGAAGTTTGCGACCCATGTATTCTCGGGCAAATACACTCTCGGGCCGGGCGTACACCTGAAGTCGAGCTTCTTCCACGGCAAGTACGATGGTCGGAACCGGAGCGTCGATACGGCGAACACCTGGGCCTATGGTCTAGTGTCGGGGCTTGACGTTTCCTTCTGATCCACCGTTCTTCCTACGGTCTCCCCTCTCCCCGTGATGGAGAGGGGAGTTTTTTTCTTCCTGAAGTGTCCGCGCATCAGGCAAGGTTCACGCCCGTGAGAAATGGGAAAACGGTTGCCGTCATCGTCGCCGGAGGTCGGGCGCGGCGCATGGGAGGGGGCGACAAAACCCTGCGGCTTCTGGCGGGGCGGCCCATGCTGGCTTATGTGTGGGCCGCCATCGCCCCACAGGTGGCCCACATCGCCCTCAGCGGCAATGGACCGCCGGAACGCTTCACCGGTGTTCTGCCGGGGGTGCCGGTGCTGGCCGATGCGCACCCTGATCAAGGACCCCTCGCCGGGGTTCTGGCCGGGCTGCGCTGGGCGGCTCAAAACGGCGCGAGTCGTCTGTTGACCGTTCCCGGCGACACCCCGTTCCTGCCAGACACCCTGGCGGCGCACCTTTCGCGCGCTGCCCAAGCAGCGGGCGCGCCCGGCGCCGGCGCCCGTTCGGCGGAGCGGCGGCATCCTCTGGTGGGGCTGTGGGACGTGGCCCTGGCCGCCCCCCTGAGCGCTTTCCTGGCGGCGGGGGAACGCACGGTGGAACGGTTTCTGTGCACCCACGCCTTCGCCGTGGCGGATTTCCCCACCACCCCCCGTGACCCCTTCATGAACGTGAATACCCCGGAAGATCTGGCACAGGCCGAGCGGATCCTGCGGATGTCCCCTCATGCCTTTGAGCGTCACGTCTGATGGACGCTCAAAGGCATGGCTTCAGGGATTTCCGCTCACGCCTGGCTCTGCAAATAATTCTGCATGCCCAGGCTTTCGACCAGTCTGATGTGCGTTTCCAGGGAGTCGATGTGCTGTTCGGTTTCATCCAGGATCTCCTGGAGCAACAGGCGGCTGACATAATCCTCGCCGCGCTCGCACGCGGTCACGGCGGCCAACAGGTCGCTCCGGGCGGCCTTTTCCAGGGCAAGGTCGTTGGCAAGGACTTCAGCCACCGTTTCCCCCACAAGCAGTTTCCCCAGATCCTGCACATTGGGCAATCCTTCAAGGAATAGAATGCGTTCGATGATGCCATCGGCGTGTTTCATTTCCTCGATGGATTCCTTGTACTCATGGTCTCCAAGTTTGCACAATCCCCAGTTCTTCAGCATGCGCGCGTGCAGAAAATACTGATTGATGGCCGTCAGTTCATTGCGCAGGATTTTATTCAGGTGGGTAATGATTCCTTGCGAGCCTTGCATATCCATGCCTTTTGTTTGCGTGTTCAGCGGTTGGCCTGCTGTTCTATATGGCGCGCCAGCATTTCACGCACACACGAAACACACCGACCGCACTGTGGCCGTACCCCAAGCCGTTTATAAACGTCCGCGGTGCGACACGCACCCTGACAGAGCGCCTGCTTGATCTGACGGTCACTGATCCCATGGCATATGCAAACGTACATTCCGCACTCTCCCTTTCGCCAAGACCATCATGCCGGAGATGCATACGGAGTGCAAGTGCGAATTATTTTCATATGAGCATGACGGGAGGGAGTGCCGCTTCCACCACCGCAGGCTTGATCTCGGGCGCACCCTGGTTCTTCACGATCACCTCAGGGGAGAGTTCCCCGCGCGCCCCACCTTTTAAACCAATCCGCCCGAACGTTTACGATCGCGCTCCTGCCGCCGCGATGGTTTTGGCGAGGGGGCCTGCTGGAGACACGACGCGTTCAGCCTGATCGCCGTGAAACAAGAAACAGCGCAACGCTCCTCATGTCAAAAGTGACTTGATGGCCAGCAGATAAAGCCGATGGATGTTGACCTCGATCAAGCCCTCATGCCCTTTCCGGACCCGAAGAGCATCGTGCGCCACGGCCTCAAGGGCCGCGAAGAACACGTCATCGACGCCGCTTTCATAACAGGCCGGGTTGAACAACGCCGCGCCGGCCATGCTCAACAACAGGGAAAATGCCTTCTCTGGCGTGTGATGCGTGGTTTCCCGTTCAATCTAGGCGTCGTGCACCTCGAAACCGCTCCTGTTGAACAGGGACACGTATTCCTCGGCCGTTGCCATGAAAAATACAGGATCGCGAAAGCGCCTGAAATCCTCGCTGGTACGGGGATCCTGGGCCGCGACCGTCATGACATCGCGCACCAACGAACACCATTGACGGGTCGCCGGGACCTGAACCCCCAGCCAGCCACCACGCCGCAAGGCCCGGTAGCATCCATCCACCGCCCGGCCCGGCCCAGTGAACCACTGCAAGGCTGAATTGCAGAATATGATGTTGAAGGTGCCGTCGAAATCAAGATCCTCCGCCCCGCCCACCAGAAAGGTGATCCCGGTTCTCTGGGTACGCCAACGCGCCTGGGCGATCATGCCCGCCGAGAGATCGATTCCCACAAGCTTGCCCTTCGTGCGGGTTCGCAAGCGACGGGTCAGATGGCCGGGACCGCAACCAAGATCGAGAACGGAATCCTGCGGTCCCACCGCCAGCATCTCAAGCAAACGTTCCCCCGCCGCGCGTTCCAGAACGGCCATGCGTTCATAACTGGGCGCAAGGCGCGAGAACGCCGCCCGGATGTGTGAACCCGGGTCATGGCGGCCCGGGTGTTGAACGGGACAATCCCTTCTCATGCCCCCTCCGGATGTAACCGCAGATGCCATCAGCTTAACGCGACCCGTGTCCTTCTTTCATGATTTTTCCGCACAATCCGCACCCTTCCGGCCGTTCTTTCGGCCAGCATGGACACCCGACCAAAGGAAAGGGAGCCGGAACGACATACGTCCTTCCTGACGGCAGGGGAGTATTTTCCCTGTGCTCCTGTGGCCTGGCCTAAAGGGACCATACGACCCTTGAGCCACGGCTCAAGGGGAGAAGACATCAGACGCCGTTCACCATTTCCGGCGTAATGGAATCATCCTCTTCCAGGGTTTCGCCGCCTTCCCGCGGCTTGGGGACCGTTTCTTCCAGACACTCGAAGACAAGCCGTCCCTCCTCCACCCGTACCCGGACGGCGCCCCCGTTGTTCAGACGTCCGAACAGCAGTTCTTCGGCGATGGGTTTCTTGACGTGTTCCTGGATGATCCGCCCCAAGGGCCTGGCGCCCATGAGCCGGTCATAGCCCTTCACGCTCAACCAGGTTGGCAAGCTGGGCCTCAAGCTGCAAAACGAACTTGTCCACCACCTGCCCCATGACTTCGGGCGACAGGGAACGAAAGCCGATGATCGCATCGAGTCGGTTGCGGAACTCGGGAGAGAAGGTGCGTTCGACGGCCTCCTGATCTTCGCCCGTCCGTCCTTCCCGCCCGAACCCCATGGCCGGACGCGCCAGATCGGATGCCCCAGCGTTGGTTGTCATGATCAGAATAGCGTTACGAAAATTGATGCTTTTGCCATTGTGATCGGTCAGGCTGCCATGATCCATGATTTGCAGTAAAATATTGAACAGATCCGGATGCGCCTTTTCGATTTCATCCAACAGCAACACACAGTGTGGGTGTTGATCGATGGCATCGGTCAAAAGCCCGCCCTGATCGAAACCGACATACCCCGGGGGCGCCCCGATCAACCGCGAAATCGAATGGCGTTCCATGTATTCGGACATGTCAAAGCGGATCAACTCGATGCCAAGGGTTCGGGCAAGCTGGCGGGCCACTTCGGTCTTGCCAACGCCGGTCGGACCCGAGAACAGGTAATTGCCGATCGGCTTTTCCGGCTCGCGCAAACCGGCACGGGCAAGCTTGATGGCGCTGGCAAGGATGCCGATGGCCGCATCCTGCCCGAAGACCACCCGCTTCAGTTCATGATCGAGGGTTTTCAACACTTCGGCATCGTTCCGCGAGATGCTTTTGGGGGGGATGCGGGCAATTTTGGCGACGATTTCCTCGATATCCCGCAGCGTCACCGTTTTGCGGCGGCGGCTTTCCGGCAACAACATGCGGGAGGCGCCCACTTCGTCGATCACATCGATGGCCTTGTCGGGCAGCTTGCGATCGTGAATATATTTGGCCGCGAGTTCCACCGCCGCCCGGATGGCTTCCGTGGTATACCGCACGCGGTGGTGCGATTCGTAATAGGGCTTCAGTCCCTTCAGGATCTTGATCGAGTCCTCAATGGATGGCTCGTTGATGTCGATCTTCTGGAAGCGGCGCACCAGCGCCCGGTCCTTTTCGAAATGACTGCGGAACTCTTTATAGGTGGTGGAGCCGATGCAGCGCAAGGAACCGGAGGCCAATGCCGGCTTTAACAGGTTCGAGGCATCCATCGACCCGCCCGAGGTGGCCCCGGCACCGATGACGGTATGGATTTCATCGATGAACAGCACTGCGCCGGGAAAACTCTCCAACTCCGACACCACATTCTTCAACCTTTCCTCGAAATCCCCACGGTAACGGGTCCCGGCCAGCAGCGCCCCCATGTCCAGGGCAAAAATAGTGGCATCGCACAGAACGTCAGGCACTTCCTTGCACACGATGCGGCGGGCCAGTCCTTCGGCGATGGCGGTTTTTCCAACCCCCGGGTCCCCTACATACAAGGGATTGTTCTTGGTGCGACGGCAGAGAATTTGGATGGTGCGTTCGATCTCGGCCTCCCGTCCGATCAGCGGGTCGATCCGGCCTTCCCGTGCCTTGTGATTGAGGTTGATGCAATAGGCGCTCAGGGCTTCCTGTCCTTTTTTCACCACGTTTTCCGCGTGGCCTTCCTCGATCGTTCCATGCACGGTGCGCCGTTCGTTACGATGAGGGACCTTGGCGATGCCGTGGGAAAGATAGTTGACCGCATCGAGCCGCGTCATGTCCTGGAGTTGCAGGAAATAAACCGCATGGGATTCCTGTTCCGAAAACAGGGCGACCAGGACATTGGCCCCGGTGACTGCCTCGTGCCCCGAGGCCTGAACATGAATGGCCGCCCGCTGGACCACCCTCTGGAAACTCGCCGTCGGCTTGGGATCAATGGCCCGTCCTGTCACCAGGGCCGCCAGTTCGGTGTTCAGAAACTCGGTCAGGTCGCGTCGCAACCGTTTAAGATCGATATTACAGGCGCGCAGCACCCCCATCGCGTCGCGATCATCGGCCAGAGACAACAAAAGATGCTCCAACGTTGCATATTCGTGCCGACGTTCGGCTGCAAGGGCGAGGGCATGATGAAGACTTTGCTCCAAGGTGCGCGACATCATCGATGGCTATTCCTTTTCGATCGTACATTGCAGCGGGTGTTGATTCTGGCGCGCCAAATTCATCACCTGTTGCACTTTGGTTTCGGCCACTTCGTAGGTGAATACACCACAGACGCCGACCCCCCTATGGTGTACGTTAAGCATAATGCGCGTTGCTTCTTCTTGAGTCTTGTTGAAGAAGTATTCGAGCACATGAACAACGAATTCCATCGGCGTATAATCGTCATTGAGCATCAATACTTTGTACATTGCCGGCTTTTTGCTTTCTGGCCGGCTCTTTACTGCGACACTGGTAGTGGTGCCCTCGTCCTCGTTGTTGTCACTCATGGTCCCAACCGGCAAGATTAAGTCCACCGCCCTGGTCTTCTGATTATATTGGCGCTCCGATCGGTCCGAAAAGACCCCACCAACCCTGGCAGTAACATTTTCATCCTCTCGCCCACCGTGCCTTTGGGCAGGGAAGACTGAATCCGGAAGGCGGCGATCCGGATCTGAGGGATTCGTTGCGAACGGAGCACCAACGACTATAGGTAGAACAATACCCCACTATGGAACAACCAGCGAGGGCGTTCTGGGCATTCCATGCCCCTTTGGAACTCCGCACCGCTCCACTGGCGATTCGGAACGCGCAGACCCCTTTGTTCCCCGGGCATCGGCACAGCCGGTGTTCAGGTCAGACCGCACATTCCGCCGGCACAGCCCGACATGCCGCACGCCGGCGGGGGAGGATCGGCTGGCTTGCCGGCGCCACTCACATTCGGCGCCATGATGGCCTTGTCGATTTTGCTATCCCCGCACGCGGGGCAGGCAATGGCGCCCGCCGCGGCCTTGGTTTCATAATCGCCGCTGTTATCAAACCATTCGTCGAAACGATGATCCTGCGGGCACCGCAAACTATAATGAATCATGGAAGGTTCTCCTTATCCCGTCCAGCCGACGTCTTTTGGACACGTTACTCAAAAGCCGCCGGCTTGGCAACGTTGTCTGGAGAACTTTACACGGCTGGGCACTCATGTTAACGAGCCAGGTGCCGGTGACACGGTGGGTGTGGTGCGCGCGGGCATGACCGATCCCGACACTCCGCGCGGGCGATCGGCTGGGCCGACCCACCCAAACCCACCCGCATCACGGGGGAGAGCTTGTGATGAAAAAGAAGCAGAGTGGAATCACTCTTATTACTGAGAAGGTATACTGAGAAGGACGGCCCGCCCCGTGCCTGGTTTTCACGTGATGGCCCTGGACAGGGATGTTCCCGCCCTTACATAACGAACGGCAACATCGTATGATGAAGATCGACACGCACCACGTTTACCCTGTCACGGGAGGAGATATGCCCGATCCGTCTGCCATTCACCAGACCGCCGGCGTTCCATCGGCCGGAAGAAACGATCTGCCGCCATCCGATCTTTTGCAAAAATTCTATCACGACATGCTGCTGATCCGCCGGTTCGAGGAAAAAGCGGGTCAATTATACGGCATGGGCCTGATCGCCGGTTTCTGCCATCTCTATATCGGGCAGGAGGCGGTCGTGGTGGGGCTGCACGCAGGCGCGCAGACAACGGATACCCTCGTCACCAGCTATCGCGACCATGGCCACATGCTGGCCTGTGGCATGGACCCGAAAGGCGTGATGGCGGAACTGACCGGGCGCAGTGGTGGGTATTCCAAAGGCAAGGGCGGCTCCATGCACATGTTCAGCCGTGAAAAAGGATTTTACGGAGGTCATGGCATCGTGGGGGCCCAGGTGCCCATCGGCACCGGTCTTGGTTTTGCCCATCGATATCGCAAGGACGGGGGCGTGTGCCTGTGCTATATGGGGGACGGTGCCGTCAATCAGGGGCAGGTGTATGAATCCTTCAACATGGCAGCCTTGTGGAAGCTGCCGGTTTTGTATGTGATCGAGAACAACCGCTATGGCATGGGCACCGCGGTCGAGCGTGCTGCCGCCGGCCAAGCCCTGTATCAGCGCGGCACCGCCTATGGCATCCCGGGCCGGGCCGTTGATGGCATGGACGTGATCGCCGTGCATGCCGCGGGTCTGGACGCTCTGGAGCACATCCGGGGAGGAAACGGACCTTTCATCCTTGAAATGAAAACCTATCGCTATCGTGGCCATTCCATGTCCGACCCGGCCAAATACCGCAGCAAGGAAGAGGTGCAGCGGATGCGGAGCGAACACGATCCGATCGACCATCTGCGGGCGCTGTTGGTGGAAAGGGGGCTGGCGGACGAGGCCCACCTGCGGGAGATCGACCGCACGGTCAAGGACGTGGTGGGAACCGCCGCCGAATTTGCCCAGAACAGCCCGGAGCCGGAGGCGATCGAGCTGTACACCGATGTATTGATTGAAACGTGACAGGGGACACGCACTCCAATGCCGATTCAGATCCTGATGCCGGCCCTGTCGCCGACCATGACCGAAGGCCGGCTGACACGCTGGTTCAAACAGGAAGGCGAGAAGGTGGCCCCCGGCGAGGCTTTGGCCGAGATCGAAACCGACAAGGCGACGATGGAAATGGAAGCGACCAACGCCGGAATCCTGGGGCGCATCCTGGTGCCGGCGGGCGCCGTTGCCGTGCACCAGCCCATTGCCTGGCTGCTGGCCGAAGGGGAAGACCCGGCCCTTTTGCGAGACATCACGCCCACGATCCCTCCCACGCCGCCGCCCTCCTCTGACACCGCCACGAGGGAGGAACGCCCGTCCTCAACCTGCACGCGCCAGACCGTGCGAGAAGCCCTGCGGGAGGCCATGGCCGAGGAAATGCGCCGTGACGAAACGGTGTTTCTGCTGGGCGAGGAGGTCGGCCAGTATCAGGGCGCCTACAAGGTCAGCCAGGGCCTGCTCGATGAATTCGGACCCGGACGGGTCATCGATACCCCCATCACGGAAATGGGGTTCGCGGGTCTTGGGATCGGGGCGGCCTTTGCCGGTTTGCGCCCGATCGTTGAGTTCATGACCTTCAACTTCTCCATGCAGGCCATCGACCAGATCGTGAATTCGGCGGCCAAGACTCTTTATATGGCCGGGGGACAATTGGGGTGCCCCATCGTCTTCCGGGGACCGAACGGCGTTGCGGCCCGGGTGGCGGCCCAGCATTCACAGTGCTTCGCGAGCTGGTATGCCCATATTCCAGGCCTGAAAGTCGTTGCGCCATGGTCGGCGGCCGATGCGAAGGGCCTGTTGAAAGCGGCGATCCGCGATCCCAACCCGGTCGTGTTCCTGGAACACGAACTGATGTATGGGCAGAGCTTCGATGTGCCCGATGATCCCGATTTCGTGCTGCCCCTTGGTCGGGCCAAGATCGAACGGACAGGTCGGCATGTGACGCTGGTCTCCTTCTCGCGCCTTGTCGGTATGACCCTGGAGGCGGCGGGTCTTCTGGAAAAGGAGGGTATCGAGGCCGAGGTGATCAACCTGCGGACCTTGCGGCCTTTGGACGGGGCGACTCTGGTCGCCAGCGTACAGAAAACCAACCACCTGGTGACGATCGAGGAAGGCTGGGCCTATGCCGGAATCGGGGCGGAAATCACCGCCCTGATAATGGAAGAAGCCTTCGACTGGCTTGACGCGCCCATTATGCGCATAACGGGCGCGGATGTGCCGCTGCCCTATGCCGCCAGTTTGGAACGGCTAGCGTTGCCGCAGGTGGAAAACATCGCCGCCGCCGCCCGGAAGGTCTGCTATCGCACGCCATGATGGTTGCCCCCAAGGTTCCCAAGGAAAAACACCCATGCCGATCCAGATTCTGATGCCGGCGTGTGCTGGCGGAAATCGAAACCGACAAGGCCACCATGGAGGTGGAATCCGTGGACGAAGGCAGAATGGGCCGCATTCTGGTGGGGGCTGGGACCGCCGGTGTTGCCGTCAACACGCCGATCGCCCTTCTGGTGCTTGAAGGGGAATCGCCGTCGGTCCTTGATTCCGTTCCCGCTCCCGACAGCGTTGTGGCGGCCAAAATGCCGGAAGCGGTTGTTGCCAACGCGCTGGGGCCAGATCTGGCCCCAGAGAAGGACACAGGAGGGCGCGTGTTTGCAACGCCCCTGGCCCGGCGGCTGGCGCGCGAAATGCACCTTGATCTCGCCGCCATTTGTGGCAGCGGCCCCCGGGGCCGCATCGTCAAGGCCGATGTGGAGCACGCCGAACGGACACCGCAGTCCGTGGGTGTGCACCCGGTGTCTTCTCTGGATGCAGTGGTCGAACCGCCATACGAGCGGGTACCGCATACAACCATCCGCACCATCGTCGCGCGCCGCACCCTTCAATCGTCACGAGAGATTCCGCACTTCACCCTGACGGTCGATTTCGCGATGGATGCACTTCTGGCGTTGCGGAAACAATTGAATGCCCTCAACGAGGCGCGCCCCGATGAAGTGCGGTTGTCCATCAACGATCTGCTCATCAAGGCGTGCGCCCTGGCCTTGCGCACGGTGCCCGAGATCAATGTTCGCTTCACGGAAGAGGCCATGCACCGTTATACGCAGATCAACCTGGCGGTGCTGATTAACACGCCGGGCGGCCTTGTCGTTCCGGTAGTGCGCGAGGCTGACCGCGTGGGCCTTGCCGACATTTCGGGCACGATGAAAGCCTTGGCGCGCAAGGCCCACGCGGGGAAGTTGCAGCCGGAGGACTGCCAGGGTGGAACATTCACCCTATCGAATCTTGGCATGCTGGGGGTCCGGCAGTTTTCGGCCATCATCAACCCGCCGCAGGCCTGCATTCTCGCCGTTGGCGTGGTGGAGCCGCGACCCGTGGTGCGGGAAGGCGCACTAGCCATCGCGACCATGATGACGGGCACGTTGTCGGTGGACCATCGCGCCGTCGATGGCGCCGCCGGCGCCCGGTATCTGACGGCCCTGAAGCAGCGGATCGAACACCCGCTCACCATGCTGCTGTAATGACTGGGAGCATTTTCATCCACGTCGCGAATCCTGCCCGCAGGATTGCCCTGAACGCCACGTCTTTTCCTCATCCCCGGACTGTCGATCCCAAAGATATTGGAGAGTCCCAACGTCCCGCGAGAAAGCGGGTTTTCCGCACGCCACGCTGGCGACTCTGGAGGACGTGCCGCGCCTGGCAACACGTCCTTCCATAACACTTCCTGTCGATCGTTTCCCACCACAGGGCATTTCCTGTTTTCCCGGGCCGTTTCCCTTGCCCCTGGTGAGCCTTGATCGTGCCCCCCCCCCCCCCCCCCCCCCCCCCCCGGTCACCTTTGAGCGCAGGCCAACAGTTACGCTCAAACGTATCATTGCGCCAAGGCGGCCACCCCTGGCAGGGTCTTGCCTTCCAGCCACTCCAAGAAAGCACCGCCGGCGGTGGAGATGTAAGAAAATTTCTCCTCCACACCGGCGTTGGCGAGCGCCGCAACGGTATCGCCACCACCGGCCACGGTCAGGAGCGTGCCGGCCTCGGTCAGGCGGGCGGCCGCCTGGGCAACGGCGTTGGTCGCCTGATCGAACGGTTTCACTTCAAACGCGCCCAAGGGACCGTTCCATACGAGTGTCTTGCACGACGCCATTTTGACCACCACTGTCTCGGTCGAGGCCGGACCGATATCAAGAATCATCTTATCTGCGGGAATCGCGTCAATCGGCACCACGCTGTTCGCGGCCCCTTCCTTGAATTCACCGGCCACGACGGCATCGGTGGGCAGGATAATCTCGCACCCGGCGGCGGCGGCCTTTCGCAGGATTTCGCGCGCGGTCTCCGCCATGCCCTTCTCGCACAGGGAGGTGCCGACAGCGACACCCTTGGCAAACAGGAAGGTGTTGGCCATCCCTCCGCCGATGACCAGCATGTCGACCTTGGCCACCATGTTGCCGAGCAGATCGAGTTTGGTCGAAACCTTGGCCCCGCCGACCACGGCGGCCACCGGGCGTTTGGGCTGTTCCAGCGCCTTGCCTAGGGCTTCCAGTTCGGCCTGCATCAGGCGACCAGCGGCGGCGGGCAACAGGCGGGCGATGGCCTCGGTCGAGGCGTGGGCACGGTGGGCGGTGGAAAAGGCATCGTTCACATAAACATCACCCAACGCCGCGAGCTTTTTGGCAAACTCGAGGTCGTTCTGTTCCTCTTCGGCATGAAAGCGCAGGTTTTCCAGCAACGCCACCTGCCCGGCCCGCAACGCGCCGACGACCGTTTCCGCCGACGCCCCGATGCAATCCTCCCCGAAAATCACCGGCACACCCACTGCCTGACTCAAGGGGGCGAGGACCGGTTTCAGGGTATACTTTTCATTGCGTTTGCCATCCGGGCGCCCAAAGTGGGACAACACAACGACGCGCGCCCCCTTCCCCACCAGATCCTTCAGGGTCTGGGCCGAACGGTCGATGCGGGTGGTATCCGTGACCCGGCCCTCTTTGGCGGGCACATTCAGATCGGCACGCACAATCACGCGCTTGCCGGCGACATCAAGCTGATCGATCGTTTTGAAAGCGGGCATTTAAGTGTTTCCCCCGTTAACTGAAACATCATGAAACGAAATACACACCAAACAAACACATGGAACACGCGAAGGGAATGTGAATCCCCTCGCGCTTCCCTGTTCGTAACGGAGACTCTCAGATCAGCTTGCCCCAGGCCACGGCGGTATCCGACATGCGGGTCGAGAAGCCCCATTCGTTGTCATACCACGCCATGACACGGACAAAGTTGCCATCGATCACCTTGGTCCCGGTGGCATCGAAGGTGGAGCTGACCGCGTTATGGTTGAAGTCAGACGATACAAGTTCCTCTTCAGTATAGTCCAGAATGCCCTTCATCGGCCCTTCGGCGGCAGCCTTCATGGCGGCATTGATTTCGTCTTTCGTGACGTTCCGACCCACCACGCATTTCAGATCGACCAGGGATACGTTCGGAGTCGGCACCCGGATGGCCACGCCGTCGAGCTTGCCTTTCAGTTCTGGCAGGACCTCGCCCACGGCCTTGGCGGCGCCGGTGGAGGTTGGGATCATATTGAGGGCGGCGGCCCGGGCACGGCGCAGATCTTTGTGCAGGGTGTCCACCGGGCGTTGATCCCCGGTATAGGAATGGATCGTGGTCATGAAACCGTGGGTAATGCCAGCCATCTGTTGCAACACCGCTGCCACCGGCGCCAGGCAATTGGTGGTGCAGGAGGCATTCGAGACCACCCTATGGTCCTTGGTCAGCTTGGTGTGATTCACGCCATAGACCACGGTCAGATCGGCCCCCTGCGACGGCGCCGAAACCAGCACCCGTTTTGCCCCGGCCCCCAGGTGCACTTGTGCCCTGTCCTTGTCGGTGAAGATGCCGGTGCATTCCATGCAAACGTCGATGCCGAGTTCCTTCCAGGGAAGTTTTGTCGGGTCGCGTTCCGCGACGACCTTTATGGACCGGGCGCCAACGGTCATGATATCGCCCGTAACGCCCACGTTGGTCGGCAACACCCCATGCACAGAGTCGTATTTGATCAAGTGGGCGTTGGCTTGTGGCGAGCCAAGATCATTGATCGCCACGACATCGACATCGCTGCGGTTGTGCTCGACGATCGAGCGCAGCACCAACCGACCGATACGGCCGAAACCATTAATCGCAACCCGAACTGCCATGATTCTTTATCTCCCTCATTGCATGATGTCCCGTTCTCCATGAGGCTGCGGCACCCATAATACCCCCGTGGGAGTCTCAAACCCCTCCCTCCGCTGTCGGCCCTGCCGCCAGCCCGGGCGCCTCAAGGGCGTCTCGAAAACCTCAAGGACGACCACACTCCAGTGGACTCCCCCGGAGTGGAACCCCCCTTCCGGGCATGGCGCACCCTAACAGACACGGAAAGACCTCCGCTACCCCCCCAACAGGGTGAAAAAATCCCACCCCTTGGTATGGCTTCCCCTCAATCCGCCGCTGCCGATTCTTCCAATATTGCGTGCTGCGCTTTGTGTTCACGCATGCCCTTGAGCAGCGATCCCAGAACGATTCCCGCCCCCACCAGCAGCGCAAGAATCATGATGGCAAAACTTGTCCTTTCAAGCAGCGTCATGGTCTTGGGCGCCAGGGGCGTCATCATCTCAAGCTGTGAAAGATAAACCGGCACCACGAATCCCCGGCTGACCAGCACCATCACCATGATCACCCCCATGACGACCTTGATCATGTAAGGTTTGACATACGTGGTGCCGATGGCACCAAGCTGGATGCCGAACAGGGACCCGGCCAGAATGATCATGGCAAGGCGGATATCGACATAGCCGCTCCAGGCGAACTTGATGGTACCGCCCACGCCCATGACAAAGGCGGTGACGAGTTCGCTGGCGGACGCCATCAGGCTGGGGACGCCCAACATATAAATCATCGACGGCACGCCGACGAATCCGCCAACGGCGATGGTCGCGGCCAGCATGCCGGTCGCAAAACCCATGGGAATGGTAATCAGGACAGAAACCCGGGCGTTGATGCTTTTGAAATAGACCATCGTGCCGGGAATGGTGATGGATTGGACCCACAGCGCCAGCCGCCCCGCCTTTTCCTCGGCGTGCGTCAGACCGGACCGATGCGTCTGGTACGCATCGCGCAGCACATAACCGCCAACGACGGCCAGCACCACCACGAAGGCGACGCTGACATACAGGTTGGAACCGGCATCGCCAAAGTTCCGCTTGATCACTTCCTGAATATGGACGCCATAAAGCACCCCGGCCTCCGCCGAAGCCCCCATGATCAGGCCCAGCTTGACATCCACCTGCCCATACTTGGCCCGCTTGATGGCCCCCACCAGCGCCTTCGGAAACTTGTGACACATGTTGCTGGCGACCGCCATGATTCCGGGGACGCCCATGCTCATCATCGCCGGGGTCAGAACGAAGGCGCCGCCCGAGCCGATGAACCCGCTCACCAAGCCGCCCACGAAGCCGACAAGGAAAAGATAAATGAGACCAAACGTGTCAAGTGTATAGGGAAGTGTGTCAATGACGCTTGAAACCGAATCCACTGTCGTGCCCCTTCTGTCATGCCCCTTCGTTGCAGAAAAATAGCCCTACCTTCAAACACCTTTTCTTTTTCTTTCTACGCCTTCTTTCCATGTCGCCCGGAAACGGGGGCACTCCTGGAAATGCCGTGGGGACTTCCAAGAGACACTTCTGAAAACTTCCGTCGTCGTGGTTCGCGGCTTCTCCCCAGAGCACCGCAAGCGACTTCCCCCACGGCCTGCGCCCACAGGCCGGCACCCTACCAGAGTCCCCAGAGAAGGTTTTCAGAAATGCCCGTCATGAACGCCTGTCTGCGGAGCGTTCCGCAAACGCATCATTATTTCTTGGCCCGCACCCCCAGCACGTCCCAAAAGCCGCTCGTAAATGTTCCATGAACAAATGAAAAAACGAACGCAATCACAATCGGAATGATGAACATTTCCCCGCCTTTTCCAGACAGGTCAAGAAGTTCGCGTTCATACCTGAACAGAAGAACGTACAGAACCAGACTTGCGACACCAAATCCCATGGTGATCATGATCTGGGATGCGCGCGCACCGCCCCCGTTTCTTGCCATAATGTTTTGACTCCTCCTGCCAAGGCTTTTTGGCTTTTTCCGTGCGAATCGGCTCCACGCCGTTTTGTCATCGATTCGTCGAAAGGACTTGCCATCCCGTGCCGTTTGGATACGAGTTTTTCCTGCGTCAGCCTTGAAGATAAAGAACGTTTTCAGCGTAGGTACGTTCCGACCGTTCGTCAAGTGCGAAAGTGAACCGCTTCAGGGCAATCGAATGTCCCTTTGTTTCACTTTCCGGTCAAAACGGCCCGCAGTTCATCCTCCGCCACGGGAGCCGTCTTCTCGTGCGCGTGCTTCTGTTCATGCTTGTGTCCGCCGGTGGCCCGGATATGCAGGGCGCCAAGATGGGGCACTCGGGAGCTGACGGACTCCTTCACGGTTTCGCACAGACGGTGCGCCTCCGCCACCGACAGGTGGGGATCGACCGCAAGAACCATGTCCCCCCAGATTTCCTGCCCCACGTGGCGGGAGCGGAACTGGGGGACGGCCACCACACCCGGCGTCGCGCGGGCGATGGCCAGAATATGCCCGCGCATGGGTTCATGCACGCTGCGATCCATCAACCCCTTGCAGGCCTCCCAGAAAATCCACACGCCAAGGTAAAGAAGATCAAAAGTCTCAAAAATGGCGATGGCAACGTCAAGCCATGTCATCCCCAGATAATGCGCCCCGACGATTCCCCCCGCCACCATTCCGGAGGTCACCGCGTCGGAGTGGCTGTGCCTGGCCAGAGTGTGCACCATCGGACTGTTGGTCTCGATCGCGACACATCCCGCGTAACGGTTCATGAACAGATTGACCGCAACCGCCACCAGCGCCGCCCACAAGGCGACCAGATGGGGCGCCTTGTGTTCCTCGGGTCGCAACAAAATCTGCACAGTATGTACCAGCAGATAGCCAGTGATGACCAGAAATACAACGCTGATGACCAGAGACAAAACAAATTCGATCTTGCCATGACCATAGGGATGGTCTTCATCCAGCGGCTTGTCGGAAACCGAAAGACCGACGATGACCAGAAGGGAAGTAATGACGTCTTTTACAGAATACATGGTATCGACCAGCATCGCCTGCGATCCGGAAACCAGACCGACCAGCGCCTTCATGAACGCCAGCGCCAGATTGATGCCAAGCCCCACCCAGCCGACGGTCCGGACACAGGCAACGCAGCGATCGAACCGCATGTTTCTTTCCCTTTGAAGGCATTCCATTCGTGCGCCTTACCGATCAAGCCCCCCCCCCGGCATCCGATGCGCACAGGCCTCATGCCCCACGATGACGCAGGATCACTTCCTTACGCCGCGCGTCTTCCCCCCGGCGCCGGTGCATCGCCTGGAGCAGAAGAGCGGCGATGGCCGTTACAAAACCGGCCAGAAAAGCCACTCCCACCACGACAACCACAGGCGCCTCGAAGGCGAGCACGAAATAAACGGAAACGACATGAAGATTCTGTGACGTAAACAGTATGATCGCAGCCACCAGAACACTGTAGACGATGAATCTCACAACACCGCTTCCTTGGAAGGATCGTTCCACGGACCTCACGTTTCCATCGTCGTGTGCCCAAGTTTGCTCCAATATTTCGGCGGCAGTTCCTGGGCCAGTTTCAAGGCGCCCGCGCATCCGTCATAGATCGGATCGGCCACCGCCGTCACCCGCACCGCGCCGTAATCGACCAGTTCGGCGGTGATGAAGTCCGCAAGCCCCCGGATCTGGGACCCGCCGCCGGCCAGGATGATGTTTTGCAGGACCACCGCCTGATCCTCCGGCGGAAATTCTTCCACCAGCCGCTTCACATTTTCGATGATATCGGGCAGGACAGACTCACAGGCCGTTCGGATCTGTTCCCCCACCTCGAGAGTCACCGGTTTGCCGCCGGCGCGCAAGGCAACCTCCACCGGCCCCTGGCCGGGACCGACAAAGGCGTGCGCTTCCTTGATGGCGCACGCGACGTTCAGATTCATCTGGACATGGGGATAGCGTTCGAGGAGTGCTTCTTGCAGACATTCGTCAATGAAATGGCCCGCCTTCGTCAAGGTCACCTGATCTTCCGGTGCCGGCATCCTGCCTTTCATGGCGCACAAATCCACCGTCCCGGCGCCGATGTCGATGACAAGGGCGTTCATGAGCTTGCCCTGGCCATAGGCCACCATGAACGGTTCCGAGACCACCATGGCGGTGTGCAGGACATCCTGGGCGATACGCAAAAGGGCGGATTTATTGGCGTTCGAGGCCCGGGCCGGCACGCCGATGACGGCACAAAGCCCTTCCCCTCCTCCGGCGCGACCGACGACGTAGCGCATCAGGTCATGGGCGACATCAACGTCACGCTGGCTGTATTCCCGCAAAACGCCATCTTCGAGCGGATAGCGCAAGTCGAGAAACGAACGCTTCTCGTAGGCTTCATCCCCCACCAGCAACGGCGCCCCCAGCAATTTCAGGCCGATGACATCCTTGGGGTATCCAACCACCGAGCGGATGACTTCCCGTAATCCCCGATTGGACATGATGGCGGTTCGTGATGTCCCAAAGTCGATTCCCAACAATAATGATTCATCCGCGGCGTTCATTTCTTTCTTCCCCGCTGCATTGTGCGGCCCCACGACCAAAATTCTAGCACGTCGACACGCTTTGCGCCAGAGCCGTCCCCTGCGCCTGCATGCGGCGCTACAGCACGGCGTAGAACACAACGCCTCCGCGTCCTGTTTTCACAAGAATATCTCGTTGCCCGGAAACGCCACGCAACACGCGCGCCAGGGCCTGGGGGGTATCCACCGGTTCGTTGTTGATCGTGAAAAGAAAATCTCCCGGACGCAGTCCAGCCCCGGCCGCCGGCGAGCCGGCCCGCACTTCGTTCACCACCGCACCCGTCCAGGGTGCCCCCTGTCATCGCACCCGTCAGGGGGTCCCCCTTTGGCGCTTGCACGGTCATTTGGCCGAAAGTTTCGATCTCAAGGCCCAGTCAAGTGAACTCCTTGGGAGTCGTTCCGGCCGCGGGGGGAGTCATTCCGGCCGCGGGGAGAATCGTTCCGGCCGCGGATGCTGGCGACGGTGCATTTGCCCCTTCCTGCAGGGCCATCGTCCGGTCGCGACGCCGCCCTTCCCGAAGAACCGACAGGCGGACCGTCTCCCCGGGTTTGCACGCCCCCAGCATCGCCTGCACCTGGGCCGGTGTGGAAACCCGGCGCCCGTCCACCTTGATCAAAACATCACCCGGCGCGATCTCCGCCCCCGTCAGGGGGGAACGGGGCGCGACGGCGGCGATGAAAATTCCCTCCCCCGCCCCGCGGCCGATTCGCCGGCCCAGGGGCGGCGTCAGGGGATGCATCTGCGCCCCCAGCACCGTCACCCCCGCCACGTTGACCCCAAGCGTCCGGGAATCGAACGGCGCAGAAACGACCCCCGCCAAGCCTCCGGCCGGCGGAAACATCTGATGGCAGGCCAGGCAGTTCGCTTTCTCCCGCCCGTCGGTGTGCGCGGCGCCACCGCCCCGACTCGTATGGGCGGAGCCGCGTTGGCGTTCGGCAGCGCCACCGGTCGCGCCAGTTCTCCCCCGATTTCCTTTTCCAGGAACGCGCGCACCGTGTTGCTGGGGATGGCGAACCCGATCCCTGAAAAAGCCCCGGTCGGCGTATAGATGGCCGTGTTGATGCCAATCACGGAGCCTTCCCCGTTCACCAGCGGTCCGCCGGAGTTGCCTTGATTGATGGCGGCATCGGTTTGAATCAGGTCAGAGTGGGTCACCCCTTCGATGGCGAGCGCCTTGCGTATGCCAGAAACGATGCCGCGGCTCACCGTCTGGTCAAGACCAAAGGGACTGCCGATGCTGATGACCTCCTCGGCCAGGCGCACCCGGTCGCTGTCCCCAAGGATGACCGCGGGTAACGGCGTTTTGAGTGCGATGTGTAAAAGCGCAAGATCGACCCTTTCATCGAGCCGGATGACCCGCGCCGTATAGCGCCGCGTTCCCCCGTCGTCGAACACGGTCACCTGGGCGCCGGAGGCGCCGCGCACGACGTGGGCATTGGTCACGATGAAGCCATCCCCGCGGAGGACGATGACACCCGATCCCATGTTCTCCAGCACCCCGCCGGCAAGGGGGGTTGCGAACTGCACATCGCCCTCGGGTCGCGGTGTCGTGATGGGGGCCGTGAGAGGGGCCGTCACGGAGGGGCCGGGGCGAAGCACGGTCACATTGACCACGCTGTCGCGCAACGCCAGGGCGATCTGGGAAAAATCGCGCCCAACGAGCCGTCCCGGACGCTCCGCGGGAGAGAAGGCGGCGCCAGCGGAAACGACGCGACAGGCACCACCCCCGGGGCATTGACAACGACGGCAGGCGATCGCCCCCCCAAACCCACCGACTGCCCCCACGCCGCCGCCAGAATGAGAACGGCAAGGGCGCCGATTCCATACAGATATTTCCGTGAATGTTTCGCACAGACGACCGATGACTCCTCCCCTTCCTCCCCCTCCTCCATCATTCCTACCCCTCGTCTCCGAGCAGATCGTCATCCTTGCTCCGCTCGGGCGTTCGCACCGCCGTCACCCCGACGGCGAGGGCGAGAAGACCCACGATCACCAGCACGATCGGAACCAGCCCACGCAGGAGATCCACGACAGACCACCACCAGACCGCTCCTCCCCACAGGCCAAGCGCCATCGCCAGCAAACCAACAATAATCCACGGCATTCTCCCGCCCTCACATTCCATTTTGCGACGTTTCACCGCCGTCAGAGGCTCGTGCCGGCTGTTGCGCAGCCCCGCGGCCCCCATCATGACCCACAGCGCATAGCACACTATGACCACGTTGCCTAGACCAGTGAACACGAAAGGCGCGTAAGGCCCCACGGCATCGAACAGCACACCGCCTGTTTCCAGAAACACGATGACGCCGATTCCCCCCCCGACCACATTGAACGCCCCCATCACCGACCCCAGAATCGACCGCGGCGCAAGGTCGATGGCCAGCACCTGCGGCGGCCACAAGGCACCCCCCCTGACCGGCGGCCAGAATCACGGCCGGCAGAACGATGATTCCCTTGAATGGATTGACGATGAACCCCAGCCCGATCAGCCCCACACCGGACAACGCCATGCCGGCGGCCAAGGCCGTGATGCGCCCGAATCGTTCGATCACCCGTCCCCACACTGGAATCGATACCAGCACAACGAGTCCCACGAGACCGATCAGAAGGCCGTCCGTCGCCGCGGCCCGTTCCTGTGATATCCCCACAAGATCAGCGAAATAGATATACCATAACATGAAGAACATGCCAACCAGAACCATATCACTGCGGGCAAAAAACGCCGCGGCGAAGGCGAGTCGCATGCGGGGGTCCGAACGCAGGAGATGCCCGATCCGGCGCCAGGGAATCCGGCTTTCCTCAGGACGCGGCGCCACATCCACAAGACACCCTCTGGCCAGGACCGCCCCCGCGAAGGGCCACCGCCGCCGTCATCAGCATCACCGTGACCGTCCCGACATGGGGCGTCATCTGTATCAGCACGGCATAAACCAGTGTCGCCCCGAAGGCCGTCATGAAGGCGGCATTGGCCATCAACCGGGGTCGGCTGGTGGCGGAGCTGAAATCTCCGACCAATGTCGTCAACTGCGGCCACACCGCCCCCGCCCCCAGGGACATGATGACCCGCGCCATGGAATAAACGGCAATGCCCCCCACGCCGAACAGAACCGCAAGGTCCGGACTGAACGGCGCCAACACCGCGCCACATCCCGCCACCACGAACCCGACGATGATGATCGGGACCCGCCCCAGACGATCGGACAAATAGCCAAGATACCCGACCAGCACAAGGCCAAGGACTTCCGTCACCACCTGCACGTTGGCATTGATGACCCCGGCGCTGGCCAACGGAACGGCCAGCACGGTTCGCAAAAACAACGGCTGAATGGCCACCGACAAGGCGAGGAAAATCATCGTCAGGGCCGCCAGCAGGTAAAGACCGTTGTAATGCCTGAGTTCGATGGACACGCCCCCCCCCTTTGATACCTTCCGAGTCTGGATCGTGACCGATCACGACTCCCCCTCGGGCGCCGGGCATCCGCGGCTCGTGGCTGACGTGCCGTTCGGCGCGGTCACGGCGGTTCCTTGAGCATACGTCAAGACCGACGCGCAAGGGTATGAAGTCTTTCCTTCAAAGCCGCATGGCGAGCCAGAACACGCCCGGCAGTTTCCATACCCGGTTGAACGCCACCGACACAAGGCCCATTAGGGAAAAAACGCTGACCATCAGAGCGGAAAAACTGAACATCCACTTCCCGACCCCGGGCATGTGCAACCCGAACAGGCCAAGGATTCCCCACATCCACAGAACCAGACCCTGCCGCGCATGAAAATGGACATATTCATCGTCCCTGTTGAGGACCAGCGGGACAAAAACAAGAACGCTAAGATAGCTTAATGCGGCCATCAGGCGGGTTCGCATATCTCCCCGGCTGCGCAGAAACATTTTCCGTGCCGGCATGGCCCCTCCTTGCGACACCCCGTGCCTTCCATCACCCCTTTTGTAAAGGCAGCCGACGGATTGATCAATCGTTTTGCGAAAACGAAACGGGGGGAAGGACGATCTTCCCCCCCGTTTCGTCATCCTTCAGGATTTCTTGCGTCACGTGGGCTTCTGATCACGGCTCAGGCCAAGACGCGCCAAGTCCCCGATGTAATCCCGCCAGCGGTCTTCTTGGTTGTCCCCAAGAGTATACAGGTAATCCCACGAATAGATGCCGGTGTCGTGCATATCGTCAAAAACGATGGCGATGGCATAGTTGCCGATGGGCTGAATGGCCGTGATGCCGACGGTGCGGCAGCCGCCGGGAGTCTTTTTCTCATCGGGGCCATGACCCTGCACTTCCGCCGAAGGACTCTCAACCCGCAACAGTTCCGCCGACAGGGTAAAGGTCCGTCCGTCGTCGAAATCGATTTCCAGCATCTTTTCCGCCTTCTTCAGGCGCAATTCGACCGGCCAGTGCCGCGTGCCGAACGACACGACCGGGGCGGAATCATCGGTCATCGGCGCACCTCTGAGCGGTCGTCTTCAAGACGGCGGGCTTCCGACACCAACATGATAGGGATGCCATCCCGGATCGGATAGGCAAGACCGGCCTGATCGCTGATCAATTCCTGTGTTTGTGGGTTGTAACGCAAGGACCCCGGAGTGCGTGCCTGTGGGCAGACCAGAAGTTCCAACAGTCTTGGGTCTATCCCGGCCTTGCTCTCGTCCCTGGCTTTATTCTCGACCCCGGCTTTACTTTCGTCCCCGGCCTTGCTCTCGTCCCTGGCTTTATTCTCGACCCCGGCTTTACTTTCGTCCATTGGGTGTTTCCTTTTCCCTGTGTTTTCATTACTGCACGATGCCACCGCCCCCTGTTTCCAGCAAACCCATTTCGATCAAGGCAATCAACAGTTTCCCCCGTTCTTCGACCGTTGAAACTTCCAGCAGGGCCTGTTTCTCGCGCACGGCAAACGGACACAACATGGCCGCCGCCGTGACCAGGGTGGCATCCGAAAAATTATCCAGAATTTTCCAGTTCAAAGTGATGCGCTTCTGAAGGAAATAGGACTTGAGACACGCCAGCAGCCGCTTGCGATCAATCACCGGGGCATCCCCGGGATCTTCCATGTCGGCATGGAACGGGGTGTAGGTCACCTCTGCCTGGCGGTAGCCGCCGTTGGCCAGGGCCAGCTCGCGCTGGATGCGAAAGCGGCACACGCCCACCAGCGTGATGAGCAAACGCCCGTCTTCCGTTTCACTGAACGAGGCCATGCGGCCAAGGCACCCCAGATCATAAACCCGCGGGAACGCCCGCCGTGTTTCCAACGGCTCTTCCGGCTGAGGCTGCACCATGCCGATCATCCGTCCGTTGCCCAACGCTTCCAAAGTCATGGCAAGATAGCGGGGTTCGAACATATTCAACGGCAACCGCCCCCCCGGCAGCAGCAGCACCCCTGCCAAAGGAAAAATGGCGATCACCCGCGGCAGGGCCACGAACGCCGTTTCAAAAGGCCCCTCTGTCATGAAGGCTCCCCGTCCATGCTCCTCCCCGATTCCGTACCTTACGAAAACATGATCGACGACAGTTTCCGCCGTGAGTGTACCGTCAACGGATCGCTCGGACCAAAGGCCTCGAACAGCTTCAGGAGCTGGCGGCGGCCGCCATCATCATTCCATGACCGGTCCCGTCGAACGATTTCCAAAAGCTCATCCACCGCCTTTTGGGAATTGCCGGCGGCGTAACAGGCCATGGCGAGATCCTGGCGCGCCTGATGGTTCATCGGGTCGGTATCGACCGCCTGTTGCAAGGCGGAGATGCTCTGGCCCGTCGCGGCCGTGGACGCCAGTTCCAGCCGGGTCTTGATGGCGAGGATCTCGGGCTTTGCGCAAAGATCGGCGGGAAGCTGGTTCAACATTTCCCTGGCGGCACCGGTTTCGCCCTGGGCGATGAGGCACTCCATCACGCCGGCAAGGGCCACGGGGTTGGCCGGGTCCTGTTCCAGAACCTTCTGATAAAGCTCCTTGGCCTTTTTGAAGTCATTGTGTTCGCGCACGGCCTTGGCGTCGGCCAGAATCTGGTCGATGACGGACGCGCCCCCGCTCGCGACACGGGTCAGGAACGCCTTGATCTGGCTTTCCGGCAGGGCACCGACGAATCCATCCACCAGCGCCCCGTTCTTGAACGCAAAAACCGCCGGAATGGAGGAGACTCCCAGTTGCGCAGCCAGTTTCTGGTTCTCATCCACATTGACCTTCACCATGCGGACGGTCCCGCCAAACTGGCGCACGAGCTTTTCCAGCATCGGCCCCAAGGTCCGGCAGGGACCACACCACGGCGCCCACAAATCGACGATAACGGGCACCCGTCGCGATGCCTCGATCACATCGGCCATGAACCCGACGGTGTCACAGGCCTTGACGAGATCGTCCGGCCCTTTTTCCCCGGTGGGTTTGTGGCCTTTGGCGGCCCCCCCTTTGCGGATAAAATCCATTATCCCCATATTCCATTTCCAAACATCAAGGAATCACCCGATCCCGGTCGCGACCCATGCGTTTCCAGCGTTCTTTATATGGCCTGTACAACGCTCCTTGGCAAGAGCGAAAGAGCGGTCCTTCAGAATCAAAAAGCGGGAGTCGGCGGTTTGCGGAAACGCCTGCCCGATTTTGCGCCTGACTTGACCAACATCAACTCACAGCCGTTATTCGCCTTATAAATTTTCTGGATATAGCGTATGCCCTGAAGGTACCCGTCTCTCAGAGAGTAAGGTACCCGTCTCTCAGAGAATGAGGAAAGCGATGGCGAAGGACGATCACACCCCGCAAGGGTTCAGCAGACGGCGATTCTTGACAACCCTGGCCCTTGGCGGTGCCGGCAGCGCGGCCCTGTCGCAACACGCCGTGGCGGCCATGGGAAATCTCGTGCCTTTGGTCGTGGACAATCCTTTACAAGCCCATCCGGATCGTGACTGGGAAAAGGTGTATCGCAATCTTTACGCCCACGATTCGACATTCACGTTTCTTTGCGCGCCCAACGATACACACAATTGCCTTTTGAACGCCTTTGTCAAAAACGGGGTCGTGACGCGAATCGGCCCGACCTATGGTTTCGGCAAGGCAACGGACCTCGATGGCAAGGCCGCAAGCGGCCGCTGGGACCCCCGCTGTTGCCAGAAGGGTCTTGCACTGGCGCGGCGCTTTTATGGCGACCGCCGGGTCAAGCGACCCATGGTGCGCCAGGGATTCCTCGCCTGGGCCAAGGCGGGTTTCCCGCACGATTCCAAAACCGGCGGCCCTGATCTCAAATACATGAACCGCGGTCGCGACTCGTGGGCCACCGTCAGCTGGGATGAAGCCCTCGCCCTGGAGGCGGCGGCCCTGATCGATATCGCCAAAACCTATTCGGGCAATGCCGGCACGCAACGACTGCTGGCGCAAGGGTACGATCCCCTGGTGGTCGAGGCCACCGGCGGGACGGGAACACAGGTGCTGAAATTCCGCGGCGGCATGCCCGCCCTGGGGATCACCCGCATCTTCGCCCAGTATCGCATGGCCAATGCCATGGCGCTTCTGGACGACACGATCCGCGGCACCGGAGCGGACAAAGCGGTGGGCGCCCGCGGTTGGGATAACTATAGCTGGCACACGGACCTGCCGCCAGGACATCCGATGGTCACCGGCCACCAGACCAACGACTTCGATCTTTCGTGCGCCGAACATGCCGACCTGATCCTGGTCTGGGGCGTGAACTGGATCACCACCAAAATGCCGGACGGGCACTGGCTGAGCGAGGCCCGCCTGAAGGGTACGAAAGTGGTGGCCATCTCCGCCGAATACAGCGCCACCTGCACGCCGGCCCTTGCCCTGGGTCTTGCGCAGGTGATGCTGACGGAAAAACTGTATGATGCCGATTACGTCAAAAGTGCCACCGATCTGCCGTTGCTCGTGCGCATGGATACCGGCGATCTGTTGCAAGCGGCCGCTGTGTTCGCCGATTACAAACTGGCGGATCTGAAAAACGGCATCACCCTGCTGAAAGAAGGCGACACGCCTCCCAAAGGCACCCAGGAATCGGGAGCCGTCGTCACCGAGAGCATGCGCCGGAAATGGGGCGATCATGTGGTCTAGGACAGCGCCCGAAAAGTTCCGGTTGCCGTCAACCGCGATCAGGTGGACCGGCATTTTCTGGACCTTGGCTTTGACCCGATGCTGGAAGGAACGGTGGAGGTGCCTCTGGCCGATGGCCAAAAGGTTTCCTGCCGGCCGGTCTTCGATGTCATGAAAGAACTGCTCGATGGCAGCTATACCCCCGCCGATGTGGAGAAACTGACCTGGGCACCGGCGGAAGCGGTGCGGAGCCTTGCCCGGCAGATTGCCGCCAACAAGGAAAAAACCCTGTTTGCCATGGGCATGGGACCAAATCAGTTCTTCAACAACGATCTCAAGGACCGCGCCGTGTTTCTGGTCGCGGCCCTGACCCGGAATATCGGGCGCGTCGGCGGCAACATTGGCAGCTTCGCCGGCAATTTCCGCGCCGCCTTCTTCAACGGCCTGCCGCAATATATCGCCGAGGACCCGTTCAACATCGAGAACGACCCGGCCAAACCCGCCCGGGTACGCTCGCGCTGGAAAGCGGAAAGCGTCCATTACTGGAACCACGGCGACAAGATCTTGCGGGTCGGGACCGCGGTCCTCACCGGCAAAAGCCACATGCCAACGCCCACCAAATCGATTCACGTCTC
Source organism: Rhodospirillaceae bacterium (assembly GCA_009773045.1). Classification (GTDB taxonomy): domain Bacteria; phylum Pseudomonadota; class Alphaproteobacteria; order Rhodospirillales; family Rhodospirillaceae; genus WOUV01. The sequence continues at coordinate 42,504 of WOUV01000011.1, forward strand.
CAACTCCAACTCGCTGATCGGCAACGTCAAGGGCCATTACGAGGTGGTGGTCAACGTCCTGCCCAAGGTCGAACTGCTGGCCGTCAATGAATGGTGGTGGACGGCCAGTTGCGAATGCGCCGATATCGTGTTCCCGGTCGATAGCTGGGCCGAGTTCAAGTATCCCGACGTGACCATATCGGTGACGAACCCGTTCCTGTATGTGTTCCCAACCACGCCGTTGCCGCGCATTCACGATACCCGTTCGGATCTGGAAGTAGCCGCCGGCGTTTGTCGCGCCATCGGCACCCTCACCAACGATGCCCGTCACGACGCCTATTGGCAGTTCGTGGAGAAAGGCCAGGGGCGGCCTTATATCCAGCGTATCCTCGATGCCTCCAACGCGACCCGTGGCTATACGATCGACGATCTGGAAGCCAAGGCGAAAAAAGGCGTGCCGGCCATCATCCAGACCCGCACCTATCCGAAATGGTCGGGCTATGAACAGACCATGGAGGCGAAACCATATTACACCCGCACCGGGCGGCTTGAGTTCTATCGCGATGAACCCGAGTTCAAGGACGCCGGCAAGAACCTGATCGTGCACCGCGAGCCGATCGATTCAACTTTTTATGAACCAAACGTCATCGTCGCCAAGGCCCATCCGCTCCTGAAGCCGAAAGGCCTGAAAGAATACGGGCTGAACGGCGATGATCTGTCGGGTGAAACCCGCCAGGCCCGCAACGTCATCCGCACCGTCGATGAGCTGCTCAAAACGAAACATCCCCTGATGCAGGAGCCGGGCTACCGCTTCATTTTCCACACTCCCAAATACCGTCACGGCGCCCACACGACGGCGGTCGATACCGATATCGTCGCCCTGTGGTTCGGCCCGTTCGGCGACATGTACCGCACCGACACGCGCCAGCCCTTCGTCACGGAAGCCTTTATCGATATCAACCCGAAGGATGCCAAGGATCTGGGGGTCGAGGACGGTGACTACGTGTATATCGACGCCGATCCGCACGACCGCCCGTTCCACGGTTGGCAGAACAAGCCCGAGGCCTATCAGATGGCCCGGCTGCTGGCCCGCGCCCGCTATTACGCCGGCACGCCGCGGGGGGGGGTGACCCGCATGTGGCACAACATGTATGGCGCCACCTATGGTTCTTATGCCGGACACACGGCGAAAAACGGCAACGGCCTCGCCAAGGCACCCGGCACCGGCTATCAGTCCCTGTTCCGCAGCGGCAGCCACCAAAGCTGCACCCGCGGCTGGATCAAGCCCACCTTGATGACCGACAGCCTGACCGTCAAGGGCCTGTTCGGCCAGCGGGTGGTGCAAGGGTTCGTGCCCGATGTTCACTGCCCAACCGGCGCCCCCCGCGAGTCGATGGTGCGCATAGCCAAGGCGGAAAACGGCGGTCTCAATGGCAACGGCCTGTGGCTGCCGGCGGCGCAAGGCTTGCGTCCCACCTATGAACGTCCGGCGTTCAAGGACTATATCGCCGGTCAATTCGTCCGGACCGGGGCTTGAGGGAAGGAACCATCATCATGGCACGCAACAATCGTCACATCGGGCGCACGATGGCCTATCCTTACGAGGCGCCGCCGCCAAAGCGGCAATCGGCCATTATTTTCGATCCCAACAAGTGCATCGCCTGCCAAACCTGTTCGGTCGCCTGCAAGTCAGCCTGGACCAGCGGCAAGGGGCAGGAACACATTTTCTATAACAACGTCGAGACCAAACCCTATGGGGGCTATCCGATCGGCTGGGATCTGAAGCTGATGGAACGCCTGGGGCCGGCGCAGTGGGAAGGCGGACGCCTCGCCTCCAAGACCATTTTCGATGGCGGCGATCCTCTGGAAACCGTGTTCGGCCACGCGCCGGCCATGACCGATTACGCCAGCCCCAATCTGGGCGAGGACGAAGTGGCCGGCCAGCTTGAACACGGCGCCCACTTTGCCGGGGCAACGCATCCGTTGTGGATGTTCTATCTCGCGCGCACCTGCAATCATTACGATAATCCGGCCTGCCTAGCCTCCTGCCCGCGCAAGGCCATCTACAAGCGCGAGGAAGACGGGATCGTTCTCATCGACCAGAAACGCTGCCGCGGCTATCAGGAATGCGTTCGCGCCTGTCCCTACAAGAAAACCTTTTTCAACGCGGTTAGCCGGGTATCGGAAAAATGCATCGGCTGTTATCCGCGCACCGAACAGGGGGAAGTGCCGTTGTGCGTCGAAAGTTGCATCGGCAAGGTCCGTCTGCACGGTTTTTTGTCCACCGACACGCCGCGCGAGGACAACCCCCTCGATTACATCGTGCGCATCCGCAAGTTGGCCCTGCCGCTCTATCCGCAGTTCGGCACCGGCCCCAATTCATACTATATCCCCCCGCTCAGCGTGCCCGAGAAGTTCCTGACCCAGATGTTCGGCCCGGGCGTCGAGGAGGCGCGCAAAACCTATCGCATGATCAAGGACGACAAGCAGCTTCTGGGCGCCATGATGCTGTTCGGTGCAAGCACACGCATCATCACGACGTTCAAGGTGGAAGGCGATACCGCTATCGGTTGGGACGGCGCGGGCAAGGAAGTGGCGCGGGTGCCCTTCACCGAGCCGGTTTATGTTCGTGACCACCGCGACGAGCGCTTTGCCGTCTATCGCCATAACACGCCGTGATGGAGGCCACACCCATGACGAAACCTGTCCGTTTTTCCGCCGCCGCCGCCTTTACCCTTGGCCTGTTCGCCTGGCCGCCGGCGATGCCCCCCATCGCCCATGCGGCCGAGACCCGGACGGCATGGTTGCCGTCCGGGACCCTTATTCCCCTGCCGGCTAAACAGGCCGACGCCCTGAGGATCACGAAAACGGCCAAACTGCCCGTCTCGCCCCTGGACAAGGACTGGACGGCGGTTCCGGCCCTGCGTGTCGCCGTTCAGCCCCAGCAAATGACCGCCCCCAGCCTTGCCAAGGCCAGCATCTCCGCCCTGGAGGTCCAAGCCGTGACGGACGGCAAGGCGGTGGCCTGGCGGTTGACGTGGGAAGACCCCTTCCCCGACGGCAACGTGGAAACCAGCCGTTTCAGCGATGCGGTTGCCCTTGAGTTCCCCGTGTCCAAGGATGCGGCGGCCACCATGGGGCATCCCGACGGCGGGCGGGTGCAGATCCTGTACTGGAAAGCCCTGTGGCAAAAAGACAAGGACGTGGGCTTTCAGGATGTCCAGGCCCTGCACCCGAATGTATATTCCGATCTTTACTGGTTCGCCTCGGGGGGAGCACCCTATCCGATGGCCACGGCCTTCAAGGACACGCGGTCCCAGGCGTGGCTGATCGCCCAATCCGCCGGCAATCCGATGGCGGTGGTCGGGAGGGCGCAACCGGTGGAGGAATTGACCGCCGAAGGGTGGGGAACCCTGACCCACCAGCCCGATTCCGCCACCACCGCCGCGGGGGTCTGGGCGGCGGGCCGCTGGTCGGTCGTGTTCACACGTCCCTTGATGACAGGCGATTCCCTGGATTACCAGTTCCAGTCCAGTGGTCAGGTGGCGTTTGCCGTCTGGCAGGGCGGCACGGGCAACACGGGGGGGCGCAAGCATTGGGCGGACTGGAGTACGTTTGAGGTGCAAAAATGAATGACGCGGCGCTGACTCCCGCGGCAGATTCACCGTTGCTGACGGTAACCGCGACGTGCCTTGCCTCCCTGCCCTTGCTGGCGCAAGCGGATCTGTTGCTGGCGGCCGCCCGTTTGTTCCGCCCGCCCGCCGCCGACCTCGCTGCCCTGACCGGCGACCTGGCGGCCGCCGCCGGCACACTGGTCCATGGGGCCGGTCTGCCGGCGGCCCACGCGGTGGTGGAAACTCTGACCGCTCTCGCCGGAGCGGTCGCAACGACGCCGCCGGAAGAGTTGACGATTGAATACGTGCGGCTGTTCGAAGGCGAGATGGCATGCCCGCCCAACGAAACCGCCTATATCCGTCGGGACAAGGGGGCGGTGCTGGGGGACATCGCCGGATTCTATCACGCTTTCGGCGTTGCAACGGCGGCTTGTGAAAAACCCGACCACGTGGCCGCCGAATTGGAGTTCATGGCGGCCCTTCTGGTGATGCAGGTCAAGGCCACGACGACGGAAAAGGCCGAAACCGCCCGCCATGCCCTGTCCCTATTCGTGGCGGATCATGCCGGAGACCGGGTGCCGTCATTCACAGCGCGCCTGGCCGCCGTGGCGGCCCTGCCGTCTATCAGCAAGCCGCCTCCCTGCTCGCCGCCATTTGGGAAGGCATGGCCGTCGTGCAGGGCTTTGCCATACCAGAACTCCTGCCGAACGGCGGAACGGATTCCCCAGACTCGTCCTGTGACATGACATGCGGCCTGCCGGGGGCTTCCTGATCGTGATTCTTTGCCAGGGCGATGGCAGATGCCTTATCCTTGAAGCCGCCGGGACAGGGCGGCACGCCTGTCCATGCGCGTGATGAACAGGGATCCGTCATACCCATGAGCGCAAATCGTGACTGACACGCATGGGGCGCCGCCGTGTTGCGGCGGTGCGCAGTCAGGCGGATGGGCCAAGGGCCGCGGGCGGGAAAACCCTGACGATCACGGTTCAAAGGGATCGAACCGTGCCTGACAGAGAGTGCATCATGTCTGACATCGCCCGTACCGAAGAACTGTTCTTTACACACACTGACCTGACCAGGGATCTGTGTCGCCGCACCATCGCAGACGCCTTGACCGGGGCCGATGACGGCGAATTGTTTCTGGAATATCGCCAGTCGGAAAGTTTCAATCTGGACGATGGCCGTATCCGCAGCGCCTCGTTCGACAGCGCACACGGATTCGGGCTGCGGGCGCTGTCGGGGGAGGCGGTCGGGTATGCTCACGCCAGCACGCTTTCCCATGCGGCACTGCAACGGGCGGCACAAACCGTGAAGGCGATCCAAGGCGGAGCGATCCTGTCGGATGAGGCGCCGCCCCCCATCACCAGCCAAGGCGTCTATGCCGATCTGAACCCTCTTGCCTTGATGCCGTTCGAGAGCAAGATCACCACCCTCTCGGACATTGATGCCTATGCCCGCGGGCGCGATCCTCGCGTCAAGCAGGTCATGGTCTCGCTGGCCGGAAGTTGGCAGGCCGTTTATATCCTGCGGGCCGATGGCGAGGCCCGGGCTGATCTCCGCCCGCTCGTGACGCTCAACGTTTCCATCATGGTCGCCCACGGGGACCGCCAGGAAACCGGTAGCCACGGCGCCGGTGGACGGGTGGCCTATGACCGCTTCGTTGCGCCCGATTCCTGGCGCGCCGCGGTGGACGAGGCCTTGCGCCAGGCGCTGGTCAAACTCGACTCGATTCCGGCGCCGGCGGGCGAGATGCCGGTGGTGCTGGGTCCGGGCTGGCCTGGGGTGCTGCTACACGAGGCCGTGGGGCACGGACTTGAAGGGGATTTCAACCGCAAGAAAACTTCCGCTTTTTCCTCCCTTTTGGGGCAGCGGGTAGCGGCGCCGGGCGTAACGGTGGTCGATGACGGGACCCTGCCCGACCGTCGCGGCTCGCTTGCCATCGACGATGAAGGCACCCCCACCCGGCGGACCGTTCTGATCGAAAACGGCATTCTGGTGGGATACATGCAAGACCGCCTGAACGCGCGGCTGATGGGCGTGCATCCCACCGGCAACGGCCGTCGCCAGTCCTACGCCCATGCGCCCCTGCCGCGCATGACCAATACGTTCATGTTGGCCGGCACCACCGATCCGGCGGAGATCATCGCCTCCGTCCCGCGGGGGCTTTATGCGGTCCATTTCGGAGGCGGACAGGTGGATATCACGTCGGGCAAGTTCGTGTTTGCGGCCTCTGAAGCCTATCTGATCGAAAATGGCCGGGTCGGCCCGGCTGTTTGCCCTTGACAAGGGGATTGGAACCTGTGGCAAAAGCGGGCAAGGCGTTCCCGTTGGCGTGGGTCAGCCTACTTTGCGGGTGGACAGCATGACGGTCGGCGGCACGAGCCTCTGATTCACGCTCCCCCTCGATTCCTTTTCTTTCCTTATTGCAAGGGCATCAGGGGTTCGGCGTGGATGACGATGCGGTCGATGGAAGGATCGCTGGCGCGTATGAGCTGTTCCAACCGCGTGGTGGCTTCATGGGCGGCCCGTACCGGGGTATCGGCGTTGAACGGACAGCACGGCAATGCCATCGGGGGCACTGTGCGCCTGAATATGGCGGACGCCGGCCACGGACGGGACGGTCACGGCGATCTCCCGCACGGCGGCCTTCATGCGTCGCAGAACGGCGTCCGCGACGGGGGTGCCCTTGAGCAGCCGGATGGCGCGGGGTTCAATGTGGATGGTCATGAGAACATCGTCGCCGATGTCCCTGCGAATCGCCCGTTCAAGCGTCGTTGCGTGATCGTGGGCTTCGGTCAGACTCAAGCGGTCATCGACATCAAGTTCCAGCTCCACATGACGCAGCCCGTCCACTTCGTGCACATCGATGCCGTTGACAAGAAAGTTATGGGCCGCGGCAACGATCCGTACCGTGTCCGTGATCGATTCGGAATCGAGCGCCACGGGGTGGACGTGGACCAGGGGTTGCGCCCTGTCGATGGCAAAGCGGATGCGATTGGCGACCTCGTGGCGGATGGCCTCTACCCTTGGCAGCGGCAGGGTGCGGCTGACCCGAAGGCCGACCTCGATGGGCACCATGTTGCCGGCGGCGCGCGCCCGCACCCGTTCGACCCGCACCACCCCGGGCACGGTGCAGACCACGCGGCGCACGTCATCGGCCACCCCTTCGGGGGCGGTATCCACAAGAACGTCGATGGTGCGCCGGCCCATGTCATAGCCGGCGTGGAACACGAACACCGCCACGCCAAGCGCGGCGATGGCATCGCCCTTGGGCCAACCGATGGCAACGAAACCAAGGCCGATCAGAACCACCAGCGAACTCAGGATATCGGTGCTGAAGTGCAAGGCGTCGGCTTCCAGCGCCTGACTGCCGGTCTGTTCGGCCACTCGGCGCAAGGCCCGTGCCCGGGACCAGTCGACGGCGATGGAAAACAGAATGACGGCCACCGCATACCACGTCGTTTTGACCTCGACCGAGTGGAAGAACAAACGTTCAACCGCCCCCTTGAGGATCCACAGGCTGGTCAGGAACAACAATCCGGTTTCGATCAGGGCGCTGACGCTTTCGATCTTGCCGTGACCGAAAGGGTGCTCCCGGTCGGCGGGCTTGTCGCTGACGCGGACGGCGAAGTAGATGATCACGGTGGCCCCAAAATCAAGGGCTGAATGAGCCGCCTCGGACAAAACGCGCAAACTGTCGGTCGCAAGCCCGACGGTCAGTTTGGCAACGGTCAGGAGGGCGCTGGCATAGATCGAAGAGAGTGCAACGCTTTGTTTATCGTGCGCCTCCACGCTGCATTCTCCTTTTGTCTGAGGACAGGACAGATAATGGTCTGCGTATAGACCATAGTGCCAGTCCAAGTCACGTCTGGAGTGACAAAACCCCCAGGGCAATCGTCTGTGGAGGGGAAGGGGTTCCAAAAGGGCCGTCAAGGCCCAAGAGCGTCGCCAGGCCAAGGGCCGCGGATCCGCAGGTTCGAAGGACAGCACCAACAAGGGTACGCCCGATTGCCCTGGCAAGACTCCTCGATCCGGCATTTTTGCCGCCTGCTGCTTCTGGACAGGAAGCGAGGGCAGAGCCACATGAAACGCTAGGCACAAATCGCACAAACGAACCGCCATCCAGGAACGAAGGGAGCGCGAGGACTGTTTTCTTGAACAAACCAAGGAACTCTCGCGGTGCAATCTTTGATCATGATGCCAGTGCCACGTTCGACCCCCATGGCAAGGCCCTTTCGGGGAGGGCGATCGTGGGGGGCCGTCGTGGTGTTTCTTGCGGGGTGTGCGATTGAACCACATCCCCTGACCATCTATCAGTTTAGCGCAATGGGTTGTTGACGGCAGGAATCTGCGTGTGATTCAAGGGGTCTGGCTTTGATGGAAGGGGGACTCAAATCGT